>CAYSXM010000908.1:0-2064 GCA_964434905.1 uncultured Pirellulales bacterium
AACAGGACTGGCGCCAGGGCTGACATCGATCAGCACCGCCGAATATGGTGCGCCGGCGCCGCGACCGGTTTACAGCGTGCTCGATTGCAGCCGGTATGCGGCGGTGTGTGGCGGCGAACTACCCACCTGGCAAGCGGCGCTCGAGGAATACCTGCGCGGCGCACTTCCGACCGCTGCGGCGGCTGAACGCCCGCACGGTTAGCGCCACGTCACACCTGAGAATTCGGGTGACGCAGCACGACCCCCGAACACGTAAGAGGTTCGGCGGCAAGCAAATACTTGGCGCACTGTCACAAGAATGAAGCCGAAATTCAGGCGTCGTCAGAGCACTAGTGCCTGCCGCCGTGTAGTTACCGCCGTGTAGTTACCGCCGTGGCTAATACCGCGGCAAGGTGGGGTCGATTTCCTGGCTCCAGGTGTCGATGCCGCCGGCCAGGCTTTGTGCCAGGGCAAAGCCCTGAGCGCGGAGCCATTGGGCCACGCGCAGGCTGCGCCCTCCGTGGTGGCAATGCACCACAAGTGGTCGCTGGCGATAGCCCTCGAGCTCGACCACCCGGTCGGCAAGTTCGCTCATCGGCACCAGCCGCGCGGCGGCGATGTGCACCAGCTCATGTTCGTCGCGTTCTCGGCAGTCGATCAGCAATAAATCTTCGCCGGCCTCGAGCCGTTGCTTGACCGCGAGGCAGTCGATTTCCCAAGGAACATCGGCCATGAAGTGCCCCTTTATGACGCGATCGATTTGCCGGCCCTGCGACCTATCGACGGCAACACCACCGTGACCTAGCTCCGGCGACAACTCTGCCCGCACTAGCAGTCACCAAAAAAATCACGGCTGGCCCGACGTCGCCGCCAGACCAGCCGTGAAGTGTAAAACGTGTCAGGCCGTATTAGCCCAGGTACCGTTCGCGTAAGTACCGTTCGCGTAGGTACTGTTGGCCCAGTGCGACCAGCAGCCCGAGCTAAACATGGTTAACAACTACTGGGGCAACCCCAACGGGTTCGAGTTGCCCGGCCCGACGTCTCGCCCTGCCTTGGTCACCAGTGCGATATAGGCATCGGGGTCGATCGTGTCGGAGAAGAACTGCACGCTGGCATCGCCCATCAGGTGGTTCGCACCGCCCGGGTGTTCCGAACTGGGGCCCCACTGCCAGTCGTAGGTAAACGTCGGCTGGGGCGAGCCCGAGGCCGAATCGACCTTGAACGTCGACCAGTCATCCGTGCCCGTGATGCCCATTGGCCCACGCATGTAGGGAACCAAGCCCGGCGCCGGCAGCGACGGATCCTTGATCGCCCGATTGAGCGTGGTGATCTTGGGGTTCGCTGGCAAGACCGTCAAACCCAACTCGGCCGGATAGCTCAGCGCCACCACGGCTGCCGTGCTGCCATCCCACCACGCGGCATACTTCTGCTCGCGCGATTCGACTGCGCACACCGTGTTGGCCGTGCCGTCGAGCATATCGCGAAAGCGCGTCCCCGCCTGGTGGTCGACATTCGGATGCCAGAACGTGCCATCGGCACCAGCTCGCGAGCCGGTCCCAATGAAGTTATTCATCCGGGTGCCACCCATGCCCACGTAGTTCGACAAGGCCATGTTGCCGAAGCCCGCGGCCAGGTTGGCCTGGTATTCGCGCGCTTGCGAACTTTCATTGCCCGAAAACGACGGGCACAACAGGCCCGGTACCTGCGTCGCGGCGTAGGTGGTGAACCCAGTCGGTGTGCCACCCGTGGGCGAAGCCTGCGTCGACAACGACGGGTTCTCACCCGGCGGCACAGGAGTCGCGGTGTTCATCGCGTCGTCGAACGACAACCGGCGGAAGTCCAGCTTGCGATAGATGGTGTCCTGTTCCATGAAGGGCAGGATCAACACCAGCCAGCTAAACGTCCGGCCCGAAATCGCACCCGGCAGCGACTTGTCGGGGAACTGCGGATCCGGCGCAGGGTAGGTCGTCAGGTACGTCCCGTTGGCGGCGTACGGCCCGATCAGCGGGGCGGTCGACGCCGGCGGGAAAATCGAGTGCGTGTCGTGGTAATTGTGCAAGGCAATACCCAACTGCCGGCAATTGT
>CAYSXM010000909.1:0-2053 GCA_964434905.1 uncultured Pirellulales bacterium
CTCTGCTTGCCTAGCCGCTTCGATCTCTGCTTGCCTAGCCGCTTCGATCTCTGCCAGCCGGGCGTCTGCTAGCGCCTCTGCCCGCGCCGCTTCACGAGCTTCTTCGAGCTCGTCATCAATTGCCAGCTCGTCATCCATCGCGAAATCGATCGCGTCGTCCTGGACTACGGCAACCGAAGTGTCGCTTGGGCTCTCTGGGACTGGTACCTCGAGATCACTCGGCGCGGCAAACGAGAGTGCGTCCTCGTCATCGAACGAAATTTCGAGATCGTCGACCACCTCGCCCGATGGCAACGACTCGGCAGCAGCCAGTTCGTCAGCAAATTGCAACTCGTCCGAATCGCCAAGCGCCTTGACGGCCCCCAGTTCGGCGGGCAGCACCTTTTCGTGAAACGCAGGCAAATCCGCCGCCAAATCCTCGGCCAACGCTCCAGGCGCCGAATCGATCAACGATTCTTTAATCGCGAAACCGTCATCAACCGCGTCCCAAGGCAGTTCCAATTGCCTAGCTTGGCTCTCCGCTGCCGCGCATGCCGACTCCGCTATCTCCACAGGCCCTAGTGCTTCGATGTCTCCGATCCGTAGGTCTTGCGACGCATCGCCCCCTGGTGCCGTGGGCGAGGGCTCCCTTACCGGTTGCGGCTCCAGGTCACCTGGCGCGACGACCATGTCCCAGGCGGCCCATTGTGGTTCGACAACGGTTGGGTCGTTTCCGCGGGTGTTCAACGTGCCGAAGTCAGGCAGGTCGACTGGAAATTCCAAACCCGCCCCCATTTCCCCTGAAGAAAACGAGAGGGCATCGAACACATTGGTCACCATCGGGGAACTTCCGCCTGCGATCAGCGGCAATTCAGTCGCGGTGACAGGTGCATCGACATCGCTCCTTGCGCTGCCAGTGCGCGTACCACTGTGGGGCGCGTCGTCTCTCGGTGGCCGCGCTGGTTCCACCGTTTGGCCGGTCGATGGCAGAGGGTCCGCCAAGCCGAGATCGGCAAATTCCTCCACGGGCGCAGGCACCGGTTGCCTGGGCTCGCCTGCCACGCTCGGAGGTGCCTGCGACGACATTGGCGCCGGCGCAGGCACCACGACTTCTGGCAACAATGGCCCAGACGGCGAAATGTCAGACACCGGTGGCGCCAGGGCAGGGGCTGCTGTTGCCACAGACGCGGGCGGCGCCATGGGTGCCGCCCTGCCGGCTACCGAAGCAGCCGCTGGAACGGTCGCTACCGGTGGCGTCTTGCGCGAATTGGGTGGGCCGGGAATATACATCACCTTGAAGGTGAGGGGCCCGATGGTCAGTTTGTCGCCCGGCGTGACCACCGCTTCGGAAATCCGCACGCCACCCAGCATGGTGCCGTTGAGCGAACCCAAATCGCACACGACGACCACGCCATCGCGTTCTGCCAGCTCACAATGCTGGCGGCTGATCGCTCGGTGTCCGATCGTCAGTGTGGCGTCGGCAGCACGGCCCAAGGTGGCAGGCAACTCGAGCGTTACCTTCCGCTTGCTGGCTTTGCCCCCGACCACGACAAGCTGGACTTGCATTGACTGTTTCCGAACGGAAAAAACCCAAACGGGGCAGCCGATCGGCGAAGTTCCGCAGCCGGCCGGCAGGCGCCAAGACGCGAATTACCGCAAGCGACCGTAACTCCTTAGATTAGCTGGCCTAATCCCCGGCTTCAACGATTCGATTGCTCAGGCACTAGGGGGCAACTGGGCAATTTGCGATGGGTGCCGCGCGCCGCAGGCCAGGCCGGGTAGCAGCGGACACTTTTCGCGTTGTTTTCAACCCAGGGAGTACAATCCAGCTTCTGCCCAGAAAAACATAGCGCCTGCTTCGTGCGGCCGATAACCCACGAGACTCGAGGGCGCCCCGGCGATCGGGTCGCGGCATTTCGGCCGAGGCTGGGAAACTCGCTAACTCGTGCTCCCACAACGGTCTGGATCGGTTTGGTTGCTACCCTCCACACGGTTTGACTGCCCTTGCAAGGGCACCACCACCCCCTATAATCCCTGGTTCCGTTAGGTTCGCGACGGTCGTAAAATCGCGCCC
>CAYSXM010000910.1:0-2049 GCA_964434905.1 uncultured Pirellulales bacterium
CCCGCAAGGGGTTTGGGGCAAATAACTTCTAGTGCAGCGGGAGTTGTCTCGGATTTGTCAAAGAACGACGGACGCTGCACTAGTGCCGAATTCTTCATGGGCCTGCTGCTGCGGAGCCGAGGGTGCCGCGTCGCGTTTGTCAAACCGCAATTGGCCCTGCCTCATGTAGTCACCAATACACCCCAGAGCACGGACAAAGCCAACGGCACACCCGGTGAAACCCAGTCGATCGTCCTGCCAGCGGACGATGATCCGAATGCACCACGATCCGAAGGCACCACACGTTCGCGGCCCACGGGGGCCAGCCAGGGGGTTGGGGGGCGGTTTTCGAGCCATCGAGCATCCCCAGACTGCCTGGAAGGCGAAAATACGAACACGGAACCGCCACACCCGTTGACGGGCATGGAATCTGTGACCGATACTTTCGTGATCACGCTCCGGGGCGCGCGGCCAGATGTGCCGTGCGACCCCACCTGGCCCACGTGGGCCCAACGTCGCGGCACCCCGGCTGGGGCACGCGATGGCATTGGTTGATCTTACCGGCCAAATTGGAGGACCGCAGCAATCGAAAAGTCTCAACGGGTCAATGAGCAAATCCGCATTTCGCCAGTGCGGGTCATTTCTGGCGAAGGCGAGCAGCTAGGAGTGATGCCCACGGATCAGGCGCTGGCACGAGCCCGCGAGTCCGACTTGGATTTGGTCGAGGTGGCACCCAACGAGCGTCCGCCAGTGTGCCGGATCATGGACTTCGGCAAGTTCAAGTACCAGCAAAAGAAGCGGCAGCATCGCAATCATTCTCACCAGAGCAAGCTCAAGGAAATCCGAGTTCGCCCCCGCACCGGCGATCACGACATCGAGGTCAAGCTGAACCATGCCAAAGAGTTCTTGGAAGCCAAGAACAAGGTGATCATTTCGGTGATCTTCAAAGGGCGCGAGCTGGCCCATATCGAAGAGGGGCATCGCGTGGTGAAGCAACTTCTCGATCAGCTCGAGCCGCTGGCCAAGGTCGAGTCGCCACCGAGCCAGCAGGGCAAGCGCATTGTCTGCGTGCTGGCGCCAAAATAGCAGCCCGTTGAAACTTACCACCGGCAGTTCACCTCGGACTATTCAGGAACTTCGGCACGGGGAATCGAAGGTGTTGTGTCTGCAAGGAATACCGCAATCGGATGCCACTGGCTTTGCCCAGTGCCCTGGGGCGTATTGGCGAGTACGTTGAGTCAGGGGCAATTGCGGTTTGACGCAAGAGACGCGACACGTTCGGCTTCGCAGCAGAAGGCTCAGGAATAATTCGGGTTAACCGCCTGTCGAGGCGCCGGGGCGGCAAACGCGCAGCACGCGGTGCGCGAGTGTGACCTCGATGTCTTGCGCCGCGGCCAGATCACCGTCGAGTTCCGCCGGCAACAGCGGCACGGCGCGCAACACCACGCGCCGCGCACGATGCTTTTCAATCGACGGCTCGCCGCCAAAGTCGCCACGGTACAGCCGCGGAGTCTTGGCCAGCATGCGCCACAACGGCATCGGTTGAAACACGGTGACCTCGAACCAGCCGTCGTCCAGCGCGACGCCTCCGCCAAAGCGCATGCCGCCGCCCGCATAGTGCCCCTTGCCCACCAACACCAGCATGGCGGTTCGATCGAAACGCTGGCCATCGAGCTCGATGACCGCTTGCCAGGGCCGCACCGTGAGATAGCTGGCCAAGGTGGGAAGCAGGTAGCATAGCGACCGGGGCAGCCAGTGCGGCAGGCGTTCCTTGCGTGCGACCACCTCGGCACTCAGGCCGAAGCCCGCGGAATTGACGAAGTGCCGTGCCGGCGTGTCGCCGACCAGGGGGCGGACGCAGCCGACGTCGACCGCTTCGATGCGGGGGCCCAGGGCTACCTCGCGCCAGTCGACGCGGTGCGAGCCAGCCAGTGTGCGATAGTAGTCGGACCCCGTGCCCACGCGCCCCACGGCCAGCGCAGCCTGGGTCGGCAGCGGCTGACCATGTTCGAAAAACCCGTTGGCCACGGCGTTCACGGTGCCATCGCCCCCCACGGCCACGACTTGATC
>CAYSXM010000911.1:0-2041 GCA_964434905.1 uncultured Pirellulales bacterium
GCCGGCAAGCATTCTAACGCGCGCCCCCCGGACGACCACCAAGCAGAGCTGCAGGCCACGGGAACCGCACGGCGACAGGCCGGGCCGCCAGTCTGGTACGACCTGCTTTCGTTCGGTCCACTGCCAGATTAGACTATCCCCGTCGGCCACCGATCGCCAGTTTCCAGCACACCGGGAGACACCTCCGTGAACCGTCGCACACTCGCGCTCGCCGCGCTGTTGGTCCCTGTTGTCTGTCCGGCACTGCTGTTTGCCGCCGACGCGAAACTTGCGAACGTGCAGTTTCGCCGAGCGCGCCTCGAAGGCGTGTTTCGCAGTGAAGGCGTGGCCGCCGGTGATTTCAATCACGATGGCCGTTTGGATATTGGCGCCGGCAGCGTCTATTTCGCCGCGCCCGACTGGCAACGGCACGCCATACGCGATCCGGCGCCCGAATTCGATCCGCACGTCTATAGCGAGTCGTTCTGTAACTTTGCCGACGACCTGAACGGCGACGGCTGGACCGACCTGCTGGTCGTCGATTTTCCCGGCAAGGAAACGTGGTGCTACGAAAACCCCCAGGGCGCGCCAGGCCCCTGGAAACGGCACCCCCTCACGCCGGAGACAAACAATGAAAGCCCCGACTATCTCGACGTCGACGGCGATGGTCAGCGCGAATTGCTCATGGGGGCCGGCGACCGCATGGCCTACCTCACACGGGGCAAAAGCGGGCTCGCCCCCTGGACCATTCACCCCGTGTCGGGCCACGGCGCGCCCGGCACCAACAAGTTTTCGCACGGCCTGGGGTTGGGCGATTTGAACGGCGACGGACGCCGCGACGTGCTCATCAACGAGGGTTGGTGGGAAGCGCCCGCGGCCGCTAGCGACGCCCCGTGGGCGTACCATGCGGTGAATTTTGGGCCGATCTGCGCCCACATGGTGGTCGACGATTTCGATGGCGACGGCGACGCCGACGTGGTGAGTTCCAGCGCCCACGCGATCGGCGTCTGGTGGCACGAGCAAACCCCCGACGGCTGGAAGACGCACGAGATCGACACTAGCTTCTCTCAGAGCCATTCATTGTGCCTGGCCGACATCAACGGCGACGGCCTGAATGACTTTGTAACCGGCAAGCGCTGGTGGGCACACGGCCCCAGCGGCGACGTGATGTCGGACCAACCCGCCGTACTGTACTGGTTTGAATTGCGGCGAGAGAACGGCCGCCCCGTGTGGCAACGCCACCAGATCGACCACGACAGCGGCATCGGCACGCAATTCCAAGTGGTCGACATGAACGGCGACGGATTGCTCGACGTGATCACGTCGAACAAAAAGGGCACGCACTACTTCGAACAGTTTCGGGACTGACCGACGGGACTTGCGCCCGCCGCTACGACGCCACAAACGAAATCTCGGTCTTCGGCAGCGCCGCCCGCAGCCGGTCGCCGGCCGCTTTCGACAACCCCGTCTGCCGCAAATTCAGGTGCTTGAGCGCGGTCAGCTTGCTGAGCGAGTCGACCGACGCATCTGACAATTTGCACAACTTCAAATCGAGATTCTCGAGCGCCACCAGCCGGGCCAGGTGCGCTACGCCGGCATCGGATATCGCCGTGTCTTCCAGCGACAGCTCGCGCAGCGCCGTCACCTGGGCCAGCGTCGCCATTCCGGCGTCGGTCACGCGCGTGTGCCACAGATTCAGCGAAGCCAGCCGCGGCAACTTGGCCAGCACCGCTAGCCCCTGGTCTCCCACCTGTGTCTCGCTCAGGTCGACTTCCTTGAGTTTCACCAGTCCGGCCAGGTGTGCCACGCCCGCGTCGGCCAGCGGCGTATCGCGCAGCGACAACCGTTCCAGCTTCGGCATGTTGGCCAGCACCGTCACGCCGACGTCGCTGACATAGCTGCGAAACAAGTGCAGTTCGACCAGGTTCACCAAGCCGGCTAGCGATTCGAGGCCAGCGTCGCCAACGCCTGCGTCTTCTAAAATCAGACTGGTCAGCGAGGTCAACCTGCCGATCGATGCCAAGCCGGCGTCGGTCACCTGGGGGCTGCGAATTTTCAGCGC
>CAYSXM010000912.1:0-2041 GCA_964434905.1 uncultured Pirellulales bacterium
GGTCCACGTTGGCAAAGGCGATCTCGCCTGCCGCCGTCGTCCGCCCGCCCAGCGGGGGGTCGCCGCCGGCTACCAAGATCAGATCGCCCGTCAGGCGGCCCTGCGCGTCGAGCGTCCCGCGACGATAAACCGGCGTGCGAAACCGGTGGTCGGCACCCAGAGTTACCAGCGCCGCCGCACAGGTAAAAAGCTTGGTTGTCGAGGCCGGCGCAAACAGCCGGTCGGCATTGCGCTCGTATAGCACATCGCCCGATGCCAGATCGCATACCAAGGCGCCCCACTGAGCCTGGCGAAACTCCGGAGCATCGATCGCGGCGTCGATTTGCCTCGTCAACTCGTCGGCCACCAGCGGTGCAGAGCGACACCAGGCCAACACACACCAGGCCGCCCACCAGCCAAACTTCCATCGCCCAAGGTTCATGGTTGCTCGCCACTGCCAAAGTGTCGGGAGCCGGGCCGGCCATGCGTGCCTGGGCTCGGAGTTCCTCGCAGTCGTCCCCCGACAATTCTTGGCACGAACCGCTGGCATTGCAATCGGCAGGGCTTGGCCCGCCGTGGTATGCTCATCCGCACGCGTCGACTACCTGCGGTGCGCAACCTGCCCCGGGGGCCGGACGCCTGGCTCGCCCGTCTTGCCAGGGGCGCCCCGCAGTGGCGCGCGACCAGCGAGATTTCAACGGCCAAACACCACCTGGCCGTCGCCACGTAACCAGCAAATCATCCTCCCTCGTCGAGAGTTCGCCGCCCATGCTTGGGTTCTATCATCTCCTGCAAGCGTTCTCTGGATGTTTCACCCGCGCCACCCTGGCTGGGGTCGCCTGGCTCTTGCTCGTGCCGACCGTGAGCGCGCAGTCGGACCTGTTTCCGCCGGAATTGGTCCGCTTCCAACCCCAACCCGCGCACCCCCTGTTCACTGGCGCAGGTCCGGAACATTGGGACACCAAGATTCGCGAACGTGGCTGGATCCTGCGCGAAGGAAACCTATGGCGCATGTGGTACACGGGCTACGACGGCACCCGGCCAGGTCGGAAAATGCTGGGCTATGCCACCAGCACCGATGGAATCAACTGGGAACGCTGGGCCGGCAACCCGCTCGATGCCGAACATTGGATCGAAGACGTGATGATCGTGCGCAACGGCGACACCCTCGTCATGTTCGCCGAGGGCGAAGGCGACCGCGCGCAACTTTGGACCTCGACCGACGGACTGGCCTGGAACCACCAAGGGCGCCTCGACGTGCGTCGGACTTCGGGAAAACCGATTTCCGACGGACCGTATGGAACCCCCGCGGCCTGGCTGGAAGACGGTCAATGGCACCTGTTCTACGAACGCCAAGACCAAGGCATCTGGTGGGCCACTAGCCGCGATCTGGCCACGTGGACCAATCAGTCGGACGAGCCCGTGCTGGTGCCCGGGCCGGGCACTTACGACGATCGGGCCGTCGCCATGAATCAGATCGTTCGTCATGGAGAACACTATTACGCGTATTACCATGGGTCCGGTACGGCCGAACCCGGCCGGTGGTGTACGTGCGTGGCCGTCTCCGACGATCTGCGCCACTGGACAAAATACCCAGGCAACCCCATCGTGGCCGACAACCACTCGAGCGGCATTCTCGTGCCCGATGGAAACGGGTTGTTGCTTTACACCATGCACGAGGCCGTTTGGCGCTACGTTCCGCAGACCACGCCGGTCGTGCCCTAGCCCGAGATCGTCTGCCGCGGGTTCGCTGCTACAATCCAGCCTTGCTCAGAACCGCGAGAACCGGTCGCGCGGTATCTAACAGGCCAGCGATGGCCCGGAGAATCTCATGCATCGTAATGCGTATCGCGTGCTTGTCGTGCTGTGTGCGGTCTCGGCTCCGGCCCAGGCCGGCGCGCCCAGACGGCCGACTCCCTTTGCCCCCCCGGCTGAAATCGAGTACCGCATCGCTAACATTCACAGCGAAGGCACTCGTCTGTCGGCCGAACTGTTCGCACCACGCACTCGGGCATCGGAAAAACTTCCCACCGTCGTTCTCTCGCATGGCTGGGGAGGTCAA
>CAYSXM010000913.1:0-2038 GCA_964434905.1 uncultured Pirellulales bacterium
CTCTGTTCGGCAGCGGCCCCCGGTTGGTCGTGGTTGAACAGGCCGACGAATTCGTGTCCCGCTGTCGCGCGCAACTCGAAACCTATGCCGCGCGCCCCAAGCCGACCGGCGTGCTCGTGCTGGAAGTGACCACCTGGCCCTCGACCACGCGGTTAGCCAAGGCCTTGATCCAGGACGGACTAACGCTCGATTGCAAGTCCCCCTCCGAGGCTCGGGTGTTGAAGTGGGCCGTGGCTTGGGCACGCCAACACCACGGCGCGCGGCTGGCCAACGACGCCGCAGCGCTGTTGGTCGACCTCATCGGACCAGAACTCGGGCTATTAGACCAAGAGCTCGCCAAACTGGCAGCCGCCGCGGCTCCCGATGCACAGGTCTCCGCGGCGATGGTCGAGCAATTGGTCGGCGGCTGGCGTACCCAAACCGCTTGGCAAATGTTAGACGCCGCCGCCGCAGGGCAGGCCGCCGTGGCCATTGGGCAACTCTCTCGGCTGATAACGGCAGGTGAAAACGAAATCGCGCTACTGGGACAAATCGCCAGCAATTTGCGTCGGCTGGCCGCCGCCACCCAGTTGGTAATTCAGGCGGAACAGACCGGCAAGAAGGTCTCGCTCAACACGGCACTGAGAGAGGCAGGGGTCAATTCCTACGTCATCGCCAAGGTCGAAAGCCAGCTTTTGCAACTGGGCCGAGAACGGGGCAACTTGCTTTATCGCTGGCTCATCGAGGCCGACCTGGCGCTGAAGGGGAACAGCAAGCTGCCCCCCCGCGTCGTCCTCGAACAACTGCTGGCCCGGATGGCGGCGCCGAAATCCAATACGCCTCGACCAGCCGCTATTCAAAGAACAGCGCGAGCCTAGCGCCTGGTGCCAGTGCGGCCCGGTGGGTACGGTCTTTTACATTGGCGTGGACGCCAGCGGCCCACCTCGCCTTCGAGTAACTGCCGCAAAGTAGACAGCCGGTCCCAGCGCGAAACTTCGGACCAAGGCGAATTGACCGAAGTTCGCGCCAACTGCCCGCAGTGCCCAAGCTACCCTGTTTTTGCAAACAATGAGATGCCTTGTCGCTGCGACCCGGTTGGGATATTCTTCCCACGCGACACGAAGTCGCCCGGTTCGTTTTCTAGAGGCCTAGCCATGGATGGCCAGTCGCCCCACGCCGCTTTGCCGTGGTGTTGTCGCGTGCCTGTGACGCGGCCAACTGGCACGCGCCGGCCACGTCGCGCAAGCCCGGCCTGCTGCTGGTTCGTGGCCCCGGTCGTAGTCGCGCTGGGCTGTGCGCCGGGTTCGCAACTGTGGTCACGAAACCAAGCAGTGACCGCGACAACCGACAGCGCCAGCGGGCGGTCGGCCGCTTCGCCGACGCAGCCTGCCGCGGCGCCATCCGCACAGGCCCTGGTGTCTAGTCCGGCGGCCACACCGCGCGCGGGCAGCAATCTGGCACCATCGGTCCCGAACACTGCGCCACCCGGCCCCGCGTCCGCTGACCTGGCGGACTCTGGCGATGCGGCCGCGCTGGTGGCCGCGATTGAAGAGTTGCAAACCGTGGGCCAGTTGTCGCACGCCGACCAGCAACAGTTGTTGGCCGACCTCAAGCAGACTGACCCTAAGTTCTGGCCGCAACTTATCGCCTATTCGCGAGCGGCCCTCGAGCGGCAACGCGCGATAACCACCTCGGCGACTTCGCCGGCAGTTCCTGTGAGCGGAGTGCCCGCAATTCCTTACCCCGAAGCGTTGCCTCCGCCGGGGGCCGACCCGCGCGACCCTGGCTTGCTGGCCCGCACGTTGCCGGTCCCGGCCGCCGTCGCGGAACCGATCGCCGGCGCGGCGGTCGCCGCGAATGCTTCGCCGCCGGACAGTGCCGCCGCACCGAGCAGCGCCTCCGCCGTCAACACGCTTCGCTCCGCACCCGCCTCGGCAGCCACACCCGTTCCAGCCGCCGCGGGCCAGGTGATGCAGGCTTCGTACGAGGCGCCCGTCGGACCGCTCGGAAACACACCGCCGAATGCAACCGCGGGCAGGGCTGCCGGCGCCGCCCCCCC
>CAYSXM010000914.1:0-2027 GCA_964434905.1 uncultured Pirellulales bacterium
CGATTTCGTTTTCGTGGTGCGGAAAAACCAGGTCGAGCCCGCCGCCGTGGATGTCGAATGTTTCGCCGAGCAAGGCGCGGCTCATGGCCGAGCACTCGATGTGCCAGCCCGGCCGCCCGGCGCCCCAGGGGCTGGGCCAGCTCGGCTCGCCCGGTTTGGCCCCCTTCCACAGCGCGAAATCGAAAGCCGACCGCTTGCGGTCCGACATCTCGCCACCCTCACCCACCAACGCTTCGAGCGTGCGATTGCTCAACTTGCCATATTCGCGGTCGCGGGCCACGTCGAAATACACGTCGCCCCCTTCGGCAGGATAGGCAAACCCCCGCGCGATCAGCGTCTCGGTAAACCGAATGATCTCACCGATGTGATCGGTGGCCTTGGGCAAGTGGTCGATCCCCGTCACGTTCATCGCGGCCAGGTTGCGCAGATAGTCGGCGGTCATCTCCTCGGCCAAGGCCGCCATGGACATGCCGCGCGCGTGCGATTCATGAATCAACTTGTCGTCCACGTCGGTAATGTTAATCACCAACTTGACCTGGTAACCCGAGTACACCAGGTAACGCTTGATCGTGTCAAAGATCACCGGGCCCACCATGTGGCCGATGTGGCTCGGTTTGTACACCGTCGGCCCGCACAGGTAGATGCCTACCTTGCCTGGCTCCAAGGGAACCAGGGGCTCCTTGGTTTTAGTAAGCGTGTTGAACACACGCAGGCTGGTGGCCGGCGCTTCGCGCTCGGCGGTGGCGGGGTGCGCAGTCGTGTTTAACATGTTTCCAACAACACAATGGCCTGGGCCACCAGCGCTTCAGCCCGGCCGACGGGACCAACCCGTTCGCCGGTCTTGGCCTTCACGGCCACCTGGTCGATGGCGACCTCCAACATCTCGGCGAGCCGCTGGCGTATGGCTTGTTTAAAGGGCGTAAGTTTCGGGCGTTCGGCAAACACAATGCAATCTAAATTCACCACGCGGTAGCCCGCCGACCGTACCAGCGCTAGCACCGCCGACAGCATCTCGGCCGAGTCGCGCCCCTGGTTCCGCGGGTCGGTATCGGGGAAAAGTTCGCCAATGTCTCCCAGCGCGGCCGCGCCCAACAAGGCGTCGGTCACGGCGTGAAACAACACGTCGGCGTCGCTATGCCCTTCGAGGCGATGGTCGAACGGTACGTCCACGCCACCCAGCCGCAGCCCAGCGCCGGGCACCAGGCGATGTGTGTCGTGGCCAATTCCTATCCGCTGTGCGCTCGTGGCAATGCCTCCTTGCACGAAGCGACCAATCCGTTGGCCAAAACTCCTGGGCTAGCCCTGGCCGCGGCGGCAACAGGGCCAGAGTGACTCGTTGAGCGAGTCAGCGGTTGGCCAAGGAAGTGGCGAAATCGCGTAAACTGGGCGGATTATACCGGTTGCTCGAAATCGCGACAACGCGAGAGAAAAAAGGTGTCAGGAACCTTTTTTGCGGCGCGATCAGAACGGCCCCATCGCTACCGGACGCTGCGGAATGCGCCAGACCATGGCCGGCGGCGCCTTGCCGGACTGGTAGTATCTGCCAACCGACGTGGGCGTTGGGACCATGGCCCGCGCCCCGGGCAGTATCGGAACTGGTGCTGGTGCCGGAGTTGGCATTTGCACCGGTGCCGGAGTTGGCACAAATGCCGGAGTTGGCACTCCGCAAGCCGGCGTGCCGTAAGCGGGCATTCCGCATTCTGAACCGGCTACGCCACATGCGGGCAGGCCACAGCTCGGCCCACAGCAGGCCCACGCATGGTAGCCCGGCCCATTGCCGAAGCCGATGCGCCGCCAGGGGTTCGCCTGCGGCAGTTCGTTCAGAGGCCAGGCGGCCGAGGCGCCCGACACCGCGCACAGCCAGACGACTGCTGCCCAACGAGTTGTTCGTGCCACGTGCCGACCCTCTGGGTGGGTGCGTCGACCGTCCGGCGAAACACCGGGCGCAATCGAAGTCCCTGGATCAGGAAATCGGCGCGGCCGGCAGTTGGACATCACGCGGCCAACGCGGCCCCGCGCAGCTTCAC
>CAYSXM010000915.1:0-2027 GCA_964434905.1 uncultured Pirellulales bacterium
AACGCACACACCGCCGCGCAAGACGCCTGTCTTGTTCCGGTCGTGCCTGAGCTACCTATTCAAGTGGGCGAGGCCTATTCGAGATCCGTGAATTTGACTGGACTAGCAACATCCACGTTTGCGATCGATGCATTGCGAACCGGAGATTTCAACAATTCCACGTTGGATCGCGACACGAATGGCGCTCCGCAAGAGGGACTGGTACTGCGCGCTCTCAGTGCGACCGTGCCAGGACTGTCCTACGACTGGCTGTTTTGGCCTGGAGTAGCAGGCTCTCAAAATGGCCTTCGACAATGCGTACAAGGGGTTCGAATCGACCCGATGCAATTGGAGGATGTGCTGGGCGCCGACGGTGTAGTGAACATCGAGGCGGCAATTGGTTCCTCGGTCGATTTTGTAACAGAGTGGCAGATCCAATTTCGCGCATTGCCCGACCAATTCGTATTGGGCGACGCGGATGGCGATTGCACGGTGGGCGCGGCTGACTATACAGTCTGGGCCGCAACATTCGATGCAACCGGGTTGAACCTGCCGGCAGATTTCGATGGCGCTTGCACCGTCGGCGCTGGCGACTACGCCCTATGGGCAGCCAACTTCGGCGCTACCTGTCCGCCGGTTGGCGCCGCGTCGGGCACAGCAAGAAATAGCGTCCCCGAGCCCCCAGGTTTCGTTCTCGCCTCGCTCTGCACGGCGGCCGTGGTTTCGTTCGGCCTGCGGAAACGCTCAAGACGCGGGGTGGCGCAAACAGCGCCGCAGAGCCGCGGCCAATGTCGCCAGCAACGCGCCCCACGCGGCGAGCGCCCCAGAGCCCGGCTCGGGCACCAAGGCCCCGCCCGTGTGTCCCCCTGAGAAGGTCGCGCTGCTCAAGTTGCTCGCGCCACCCGTGTCGCGTGCCGCGCCTCCCAAGCTGGTCGGCCGCACGTCAATACTCCACGGCCCCACCAGGCCGTTGGCTGCGCCGGCTATCTGCGTTCCATTGCCCAGCGGGTCGAGGCGCGTGATGCTGTTCGCCAGGTAGTTCGACACGTACAGATTGCCGTTGGCGTCGGCCGCTAGTCCGGTGGGCGAAGCCACGCCGTCGGCAGCGCTGGCAAATGTGGTCATGTTGCCCGCACCGTCCAACCGCAGAATGCGGCTGGTCAACACGTCGGCTACGAAGATTTCGCCATAGGCGTCGACCGCCACATCGATCGGCGTAAACAATCCGTCGGACGCGTCGGCCGCCACACTGGCCACCCCGGCCGGCGTAAATCGCAGCAACGCCTGGTTGTTCAGCGAGGCGGCCAACAAATTGCCGGCCTGATCGAAGGCCAAGCCAAACGGCCCAGACAAGCCATCGGCCGCGTCGGCAAACAAGCTCACCTGGCCCAGGGGGTCGATTCGTCGAATGCTATTGGTCAAATAGCTCGACACAAACAGGTTCCCACCGGCATCGAATGCCAAGCCCGAGGGGCTGACAATGCCATCACTCAAATCGGCCACCACAGTCTGCACGCCCAGCGCGTCGAAACTCACCACCCGGTTGCGCAGCACATCGGCCAGGTACAACTGCCCCGTGGCATCGTAGGCCACGGCCAACGGCGCCAAGATCCCGTCGCCACTGTCGGCCACCACGTTCAAGACACCGCCCGAGTTGAAGGTCGCCACCTGTGAATTGCCGATTGCGGCCACAGCCAACTCTGCCGCCGGCGCGGTGCTCGGCGCGTCCCAGGCCACGGCGACGCTGACCGTCGCCGCGCGGCTGATTTCCAAGGCATACAGGCCGGGCGCCAGGTCGCGGTGAAAAACATGCTCCACATTATCGATCGTCGACACGCTCTGCTCGATCGCGCCCCCGGAGGTTACATAGTGCGAACGATCGGCCGCTGGCACCGCCGCGAACAACCGCAAATCCACGTTGGCCAGGCTGGGTGTCAACACCGCCGGGTCGCCACCACTGCCAGGCGTCAGGGCAATCTGCCGGTTCCAGGTGGCAATGGCCGACAGGCTGTCGGCCGGCGCGCCTGCCTCGACGCGAAAAAAGTACC
>CAYSXM010000916.1:0-2025 GCA_964434905.1 uncultured Pirellulales bacterium
CAAAGCGACGTACGAGGCCGCCCTGAAGAAATGGGAAGACGATTCCGCGAAGGCCAAGGAAGAGAACAAGCCGGCGCCCCGCAAGCCGCAGATGGCAAGGCACCCTGGCAAATCCCAGAGCGCGCCGAGTTCGCTTTACAACGCCATGATCGCCCCGCTGATCCCGTTCGGCGTGCAGGGCGTCATCTGGTATCAGGGCGAAGCGAACACATCGAAGGCGTTCGAGTACCGGACGCTCTTTCAGGTCATGATCGAGGACTGGCGGAACCGCTGGGACCGGCCGAGGGAAATTTTTTGAACACGGCGGCCGACGCCGTGCGGTTGATCGAACAAGTTGGTTCACCGCAGTGCCGGCTGCATTTGGACTGCAAGGCGATGTCGACCGAGGCCGTGCCGATTCCCGAACTGTTACGCCGGCATCGGCAGTTGTTGGCACACTTCCACGCCAACGATCCCAACCGGCAAGGGCCCGGCATGGGCGAGCTCGACTTCCACCCCATCTTGGCGGCGCTGGCCGAGATCGACTATCAGGGTTGGGTGTCGGTCGAGGTCTTCGACTACAGCCCAGGGGTCGACTGCCTGGTGCGGGACAGCATTGGGTACCTGGAGCGCTGCCTGGCCGATGTGCGCCAAGCGTGAGCGGCGTGCCTTGGGGGAAATGCAGGGCGTGCGGAGTGAATTGCTGGTGCGCACGACCAGCGTGGGGCCAGGTTCGGGGCGGGGCAGTTTCGCCCGGACTGGCGGAAACCTGCCTGGAAACGGCACGCCACCCGGCCGGTTCGGGGTAGGTATCAATCGTAGCGGTCCTAGGGCTTCCGTGTGGCGTGTGGCGGGCGCGGCGAGCGCTTCGCATTGACCGCCGGGGAAAGAGGCCAAGAATACAAGTAGTCGGACGACGCATTGTCGCGCGGCCGAAACTCCTCTCGTGGTCGAGCGAAGACAGGCAGGCAGTGATGCGCAACTGGCCGGCCCTCGGTGGTTGCCCGGTGTGGGGTTGGCTGGTGGTGGCAGTGCTCTGGGGGGCGCTACCGGCTAGGGCCCAGGAAATTGTGTTGAAGGATGGGCGGGTGCTGACCGGCAAGGTGGCGCCGCTACCGAGCATCTCGCCGGTGCTCAAGCCGCCACGCGACGACGGCGCGCCCCAGCCTCGGCCGATCGTGCTGGTCGACGACGATCTGCGGCGGATGTTCGTTTCCAAGCGGCAGGTGGTCGAGTTCCGCACGCCGTCGCACGAAGTGTTGGAGCGGTTCGACATCCGGCAGCCAGTTTCGCGTGGCGGCCAGCGCGTGCAGAATGTCGATTCGATCGTGCGGATTGGCGATTTCGACGAGTTTGGGCGACGCACGTTCAGCCTGCTGACCGACAAGGGGCAGATCGACATCATTCAGGGGATCACGCGCATCACGCCGCGCTGGACGCAGGTCGAGGGGTTGAATTATGTGTGGGACTTGCGAATTGCGACCAGCTCGATTCCGCGCGACACGCTCGATGCGATTTTGGAACAGCGCATCGACGCGCAGAAGCCCGACGATCGCTTGAAGGTGGTGCGGTTGTATGTGCAGAGCGAGCGTTATCAAGATGCGCAGGCGGAGTTGGCGAAGTTGTTGGCCGATTTCCCCGACTTGCACGAGCAATTCGACGAGCAGATCAAACAGCTAGGTCAGTTGGGCGCGCGGCGGCTATTGACCGAAGCCCGCACACGGAGCGAGGCAGGCCAGCATCGGCTGGTCGAGCAGTTGCTGAGCCAGTTTCCCCAAGAGAACGTGGGGGGCGAGGTCCTGCAAGCGGTGCGCGCGCTGTTCGAGGAATCGCAACAGCGCAACGCACGGGGTCAGGCGGCGCTTGCGCAATTGGCCGCACATCGCCAGGCCCTGGTTGGCAGCGGCACGGCCAGCGAGCTCGAACCGATTCTGAACGAACTGACCGCCGAGATCGGTCCCAACACGCTCGACCGATTGGCATCGTTTCAGCGGTTGGCCAGCGACGAGACGCTCGAACCGGCCCAGAAGCTGGCGCTGGCCACCA
>CAYSXM010000917.1:0-2023 GCA_964434905.1 uncultured Pirellulales bacterium
CGGCCAACTGGCGTTCGACTTCGCCTGGCACATCGACGACCCGGGGGCGAGGAAATCGCTGATGCACCCGAAACATCTGGGGCAGGTCAAGCAGCTTGGGCACGGCGGAAATTGCCTTCTGGGGTTGGAACCCGAATTGTTCACGAGCCTTGCGCTGCGGAGTCGGCGCCGCGGCGGGTCGGGTTGGGCGGCGCGGACCGCCGAAATTCGGTTCGGTCATTCTAACCGGCCCATGCGCGGGCTTGGAACCACATGCACAGTTCTGTCGGGTGCCACGCGCAACCACTTGCCATAAAACATATTGCGTTCGATGCTCGGGTTCCCTGGGGCGAGTTTTCCAGGGGCAACCGGGGCACGATTTTTCTCGCCGGGCCTTGAGAGAACCAACCTGTCGCGTATGTTGTCGATAGCGTGCCATGGCCCGGTGGGCCACCAGGCAGGCTTGCCCGGGCGGCTAGCTCAGTTGGTTAGAGCGCTATCCTCACACGGTAGAAGTCACAGGTTCGAGTCCTGTGCCGCCCATTTTTTCGCTTCCAAGCGGAATTCCTTCCCGTTGGAAAGTTCGGCTGACGCCACCGCGTGCCCGTCTGCCGTCGCGTGCCAAACTGCCCTGCGGCTACTGCTAGGCGTCGGTCCGATCCACGGCGCGTTCCAATAGTTCTCCGAGGTCGGCGCGGTCGATCAGGTCGCGCGCCACGCGGGGCGTGGCGAACACCCGCACCCGCTTCACGTAGTCGTCGAACTGTTCCTTGGCCAAGGTTCGCACTACCGGCGAAACCTCGGACAGTGTGCGGTAGCGCCGGGCTTTGGGAAAAAACACCTCGACATGGAATTCGACCTCGCGTTCGATCGGGGGCGCGTCGAATAGGATTTCATGCGGGGCCACGACCCTGCCCAGCGCGGCGCTGACAAGCGCGGCGAACTGCGCGGCGCAGGCGGTCAGCCAAGGATAGGGCCTCCGCGCGAGGCGGTCGTACAACTCGCGCTCCTCGAAGTAGCTGTATTGGGCCACCCGCTTGTACAACCGTCGGGCGGGACCGAATAACCCTTCCAACAATTCGCTCGCGCCACCGCGTGCCGACTCGCGCAGCGTGGCGATCCAGGCGGGCTCGGTCAGACGAAACAACCGGTCCAGGTCCAATTCGCCGTGCATCAAATAAAACGCGCGCTGCAACATGGCCGTGGCGGCGCGCACCGCGTGATGCCAATACACCTCGCTGAACATCACGTAGCGGGCGAACACCATCAGCTCGGCGGCCGTCTTCCCTTTTTCCGTAATCGCCACGCCATCGCCGGCCTCGTTCAGACACAGGCTGGCAATCAGGCGCTGCTGGTCGAAGTAACGCCCATAGGGCACGCCGGCATGCAGGCTGTCGCGAGTCAAATAGTCCATCTTGTCGATGTCGATCGGACCCGACAGCAAGCTGCCCAGCACTCGGGCGCAGGCATCGCGGGGGCGCTCCGACAACAGCGAGACTACCTCGCGCGGGTGCAAGCCCCAGTCCTCACGCAGCGCATCGGCTATCTCGCCTTCGAGCAGGAAGCTGTTCGCGAACAGCTCGTGTTGTGGCACACTGGTCAGCCGCAGATCTTCAATCGGGTGGCAAAACGGCCAGTGCCCCAGGTCGTGCAGCAGCGCGGCCGCCAGGAACAGCTCGCCATCCTCGGGCCGCACCACCGCCGAAAACCGCTCGTCGTACGAAAGGTGCTTCAGATACAACAGGGCCAGTCGATACACCCCGAGCGCATGTTCAAACCGGGTGTGGTTGGCCGCCGGATAGACCAGCGACACCAAGCCCAACTGGCTGATCTGCCGCAGCCGCCGAAATTCGGTCGTATCGATCAACTGACGTACCCGTGGCGTCAGCGGTACATCGACTTCAGGCGGTATGCGCACAAACCCTCGGTGCGTGTCCAGGGCCACGATCTCGGGAATGTCTCGCAGGCTGCTGGGCATGGCGAGGGCTCTAGCGCGATGAAGTTTTCGAAGGTGCCAACGAGGCCGTTCCTAGCCAACGCAATA
>CAYSXM010000918.1:0-2022 GCA_964434905.1 uncultured Pirellulales bacterium
CGGTCACGACGGCGCGCAAGGAAATGGCGTTCTTGCAACGGGCAATTGAAACGCGGAGTTTTTCGTACTCGCCACCGGCGAGGCGACCGAATGAAATCCGTTCGCGCCGCGCCCGATCGCCGATCTGGCCGAGTCGACGGCGCCAGGCTTCGTGGCAGGTAGCGATGAATATCTGCTCGTTGGGATGGTCGAATTCGGCTTGCTGGGTCATCTGGTACAGCTCCTTTCGTTCATAGTGCAGTGAGATTCGGGTTTCCGGCTGGCTCATGTAATCGGTAAAACCGGCGTACCAGCGACTTTGGCTGGCGACGTTGTCGGCGATGATTTCGCGTGCGGTGGAGGGGCGGACGAAGTCGTGTGCTTCTTCCTTGACGTTGCCCTTCTTGTCGAGCTTGGCTTTGATCGTTTGCCAGCGGCTGGGAAACAGCCGGCTGGCCAGCTCGTAGTTGTGCAGGCCGGGTAGGTCGGATGGGGTGATCGTGTAACAAGCCGTACGACTTTTTTGTTGTTTTGCCCAGCTTACCGTGCCAAAGGCAGTCACCCGGATGTCGGTTCCCAACTCGCCACTCAATTCATTGGCTTTGGCCATCAGAGCAACCTGCAGAGCGGCGTCAGCCGGCGAGGATGCCGTCAATTGGAGCGCACCGTGGCGGACCACAGCGCGTCGCAGATACGAGTAGCCCTTGAGATTGGTCAGCGTGGGCAGAACCAGTGCAGTTCGGGCCTTGCCTGCTCGGCGACGCGACGCAAGACGCAAAAAGATGCCTCCGACCGGCGCGAACAGCAGGCATAGCGCCAGTTCGACGGGCTCTTCCAACGTGGATTCGGCAAAACCGACATGACGTTGTGTTCCGCCAGGGTAGAGCCAGCCGACGATCTTGATACTCGTCTTGCATCTGCCCTGCCTGTCGAACAGATCGCTCTCTTTGGCTTTCCCGTTCTTGTCCGTTTCTGGTCGGGCGGCATTTCTATGGCTGTAGTCGGTAATCGGCGCGAAATCGCGCAAGACGAGTTTCTTGTCGTCAATGTCAATGACGCGACTGGTCTTGCTCGCCGTTGATCGCGTTTGGCCATGTTGCAGAAAGGTTCCCAACAGACACTGGTGCAGCAAGGCCAACTGTTCGACACCGACTTTCCCGTTGCGCTCGAGTCCTGGCAAGCGGAAATAGCCTTGTTTGTCGATCTGGAAGCCCAGATCCAGCAGCTTGTCCATTGCCGTTTGTTCCTTGCCTTCGGCAAACTCCAGTTCTACGTGGCGATCGTCCAACTGCCAGCTCAAGCCCGCCACTTGCAGTTCGGCTTTGGAAGTCGGGTCGTTTTCGAAGGCATCCAGTGTCATGTACAGGCCGGCCAGCCCGACGCGGTGCAGGGCCGTCATTCCCGGTCTGTGGAGTTCGCAAGTTAATCGCCCCATGTGGCCCCCTTGTGTTGGTCGTAGTGGATGGCCCCAGCAGGTGCCACCAGCGCGTTGCGCAATCTTGGCCAGTGCGCCATGCGTTGCGCGTTGTAGGGCATCGGCAAGGATCGCTTAGTGAACTCCTTGCTGCTGGTGCGGCAGGCTTCGAGGTCTCCGGGCAGAACCACATCGACGCTGAAGCCGGGCTCGCGCACCATCCCGGGAAACGCGCACCAGCCCGAATCGAGCCATTCGCTTCGCAGGTCGAGTTTCATCGGTTCCTGATCTCTCTGATTCGAGAACTGATCGCTGAGATCCCTTTGCGACAGCGAGCGATTCAAGTCGATCAGGGCGTCCAGCCAGAGACTGGCTTGGGCGAGGTCGGCCGGCGCGTAAGGTGCGGACTGGTCGGGGGCAATAAACCATGCCTGCCGCGGCTGTCCCGGGTCGCGTTCGGAAACGCGCCGGTTGAGCCGGCCCAGCCGCTGTGTCAAGGCGGGAACCGGCGCCAGTTCGCTGATCAGCAGGTCGGCGTCGAGATCGAGGGACATTTCCGCCACCTGCGTGGTGACTGCCAGCAGGCCGCCGCCGGTGGAAGAGGCGAAGCCGTCTACCACCTGCCGGTG
>CAYSXM010000919.1:0-2021 GCA_964434905.1 uncultured Pirellulales bacterium
ACCGAACCGCCGATCGATACCCAATCCCAGGTCGCCTTTGTGCGGCACCAGGCGACGCGCGCCGACAACTGCAATGTGTTCGTCGTGGCCTGCGTCAGCAAGAACCGCGAGGGGAAGGAATTGGCCGAATTGGGCCAATTAGTCGAAGCGGGGGCCGTGGCGTTTTCCGACGACGGGGCGCCGGTTTACGACCCCGAGTTGATGCGGCGCGCGTTTGAATATTGCCTGATGTTCGACAAGCCGGTGCTGAACCATTGCGAGGTACGCGAGCTGACCCCCGGCGGCGTGATGCACGAAGGGTTGGTATCGCTGACCCTGGGGCTGGCCGGCATGCCGGCCGCGGCCGAAGAGGTAATGGCCAGCCGCGACATCTTGCTGGCCGAGGCCACGGGGGGGCGGTTGCACATCATGCACGTTTCGACGGCGGGTACGGTGGAAATCGTGCGGCGCGCCAAGCGTCGTGGTGTGCGCGTGACGACCGAGGTCTGCCCGCACCATTTCACCTTGACCGACGATTGCCTGCGGACTTTCGATTCGAACTATAAGATGAGCCCGCCGCTGCGCACGAGAGACGACGTGTTGGCCTGCGTCGAAGGGCTTAAGGATGGGACGATCGAGGTGATTTGCACCGACCACGCGCCGCACGCGCGCGAGAAGAAAATGCAGGAGCTTGATCAGGCGCCGTTTGGCATCGTGGGCTTGGAGACTGCGTTGGGGTTGGTGATTACGCACCTGATTGCGCCAGGCCACTTGGACTGGCCCGAGGCGCTGGCCAAGCTGACGGTGAACCCGGCCAGAATTTTGGGAATCGATCGCGGTACATTGCAAGTTGGCGCGCCGGCCGACGTGACGGTAATCGACGCCGAGCATCGCTGGACAGTCGACCCGGCACGGTTCCGCTCGAAAAGCGTGAACACACCGTACGCCGGATGGGAGTTGCAAGGCCGCGCCCACGCGGTAGTGGTCGCCGGCCGGGTAAAGTTCCGCGCGGCGGCGGAAGTCGGCGTGGCGTCTTGACGCGTCGCCAGCGTGGTCGCCACGATGCACCGTGCTCGAACGGCCCTCCAGGCACAGCTTGTTCGCAACCGGTCCGAGTAGCATGGGGGCCGCGGCGCGAAGACCCAGCCGGCCAGCTTAGTGACGAACGGGGTGCTTGGTATCATGCCGCTGTTGATCGACGGCTATAACCTGCTGCACGCCACGGGTCTGTTCGGTCGCGGCCAGGGGCCCGGCGGCTTCGAGCGTTCGCGACAGGCACTGCTGGATTTTCTGGCCGCCACGCTAGACGAATCGGAACGCAATCGGACCACGATTGTGTTCGACTCGGTCGATGCACCACCCGGTTTGCCTGCTCGCTGGAACCAGGCGGGTATCGAGGTGCGGTTTGCCCGGGGCTATGCCTCGGCCGATGAACTGCTCGAGGAGTTGATCGCGGCCGACCACGCTCCGCGACGGCTGGTCGTGGTCTCCAGCGACCACCGGGTACAGCGCGCGGCGCGCCGCCGACGTGCGGTGCCCATGGACAGCGACCACTGGCATGTGGCCATGCTCGAGCGCCGCGCCGCCCGGTCGTCTCCGGAACAGGGGAAATCGCCTGGTCCGGCGGCCGCGGCGACTCCGGCCGAAATGGAATTCTGGCTCGCGGAATTTGCCGTAGACGACAAGTCACTAGAGGTCGACCCGTTCGTGCCGCGGAGAAAACCATTGGTCACGCCGGGAACTGTGGTGCCGAACACACCCTCCTCGCGGTCGGCCGATCGGCGACGCGCAGCGGCGAAGCGGGCCGCGCCCCCGGCCGATGTCGATCGCAAGGCACACTGGCACGAGGTGTGGGGCGACATCTTTCCGCCAGGCTATGGCGACGATTTGGAAGACGAGGCGTAGCCAGGCGGCGCGTGTCGACGATGCTGGCGGTCGGCGGCAACTAAAAACACCCGGCTACGCCAGCAGTTCGTGCCGCACGCGTGGTTCGTCGCTGGGGCCGATCAGCCGTTGGTTCAGCCCTTGATAGCGATAGTGCA
>CAYSXM010000920.1:0-2019 GCA_964434905.1 uncultured Pirellulales bacterium
GCGAAGTTGCAACGCCCTATACCGGTGGACGAAACGTCGTGGTGCTGGGGGATTCCCACACCGAGGCCTTCCAGGTCGACGACGACAAAACTTATGCTTCGGTAGCGGAACACTTGCTGCGGCAGCGCGGCTTGGAGATGGATTTGCACAACTTGGGCGTTTCGGGCGCGACGCTGGCAGACTTTGTCTACATGGCACCCGTGGTGCGCAGGCGATATGCCCCCGAGCTGGTCGTGGTGCAGATCAGCCAAAGCGACTTTGGCACTGAAGGATTCGACACGACACGAATGAACCATTTTGTGCTGCACGGCGATTCCTTGCAACTCGTGCACACACCACCCGCGGCCAGCGCGCCGGCGCAGGGCCGGCGGCTCAGACGCTCTCTGGCTTTGGTGAATTATGGTTATTTCCGCTACGACAAGATTCATGCGAAGCTCGCCGCCGGGCGTGCCGCTCGCGGCGATGCGGCGCGCGTCGCTCGAATGCCCGATACCGCATTGCTTCAGCTGCAAGCTCTCCGGGATGCGTATGCCGGCTTGCGGGTGATCGTGCTCCTGCTTCCCGACGTGCCCACGATTTCAGAGCACCAGATCGTCAGCGAAGACGCGGATTACGCCGCCTTGATCCAAACCGTGCGCGACGTCTCGACGTGGTCGGTGGTCGACCCGTTGGATGGTTTCCGCAGCTTGGCGGCTCGAGGCCGGCTACCGCGCGGGTTCGCAAATACCCGGCCGGGCGATGGGCACCTCAATGCCGACGGCCACGCGGTGATCGGCGCCCGGCTGGCGGCGCAGATCGAGAGTTTGGCGCGATGAGTTTCGTATCCGTTGAATTTGCGGTGTTGCTGGCCAGTGTCCTGACCTTGCTGGGTCTTGTCCGCTGGCCGGTCGGGCGCAAGTTGATCTTGCTGTCGGCCAGTTGCTTTTTCTACGCCTACTGGGATTGGCGTTTCCTCGGCCTCCTGGCCACCGTCACCGTCGTGGACTACTACGCCTCGCGGTTCATGGTCGCGACCGAGTCCGCGCGCACGCGTCGCGCCTTGCTCGTCGTCAGCGTCGTCACCAATCTTGGGTTCCTGGGTTTTTTCAAATATTTCGGCTTCTTCGTCGACAGTCTCAATGCGTTGCTGGTGCCGCTGGGATGGCGTTTGGGAAGCCTGAACATCATCTTGCCCATTGGGATCTCGTTTTATACGTTCGAGACGCTCAGCTATGTGATCGACATCTATCGGGGCGCGGCTCGACCCGCACGCTCGATGCTCGATTATGCAATTTTCATCACATTTTTTCCCCGCCTGGTCGCTGGGCCGATCATGCGCGCCCATCAGTTCCTGCCGCAGCTGGAACATGGGATGCAACTGAACTGGGGCAACTTCGCAGCCGGAGCGCAACTGTTCGTGCGGGGCGCGTTCAAGAAGATGGTGGTGGCGGACAACATGGCGATCATGGCCGATAGGGTCTACTCGACGCCCCACCTGTTCTCCTCCGGGACGGTGTGGTTGGGCGTACTGGCGTACTCCGTGCAGATTCTCTTTGATTTCTCGGGTTACACCGACATGGCATTGGGCGTGGGGCGCATGCTGGGTTTCCGGCTGCCGGAGAACTTCAACCTTCCCTATACGGCGCAGTCGATTACAGAATTCTGGCAGCGCTGGCACATGTCGTTGTCGACCTGGCTACGGGACTATGTCTACATTACGTTTGGCGGCAATCGCCGCGGACCGGCCAGGACCTACATGAATTTGATGGCCACGATGCTGCTGGGTGGACTGTGGCACGGAGCGAGTTGGAACTTCGTGGTGTGGGGTGGGTTGCACGGTGCATACCTGGCGGTGGAGCGACGCCTGTTTCGCGGGCGGCCGCCCCATGGTACCTGGAAGTCGGCTGTGACATGGGGCAGGGCGACGGCGGTTTTTCTGTTGGTGAGCGTCACCTGGGTGTTCTTCCGCGCGCCTTCCTTCGAGACGGCGGGGGTGGTTCTCCGCAAGCTGTCGTTCGTGGATGCGTCCGGGCTGGCGTG
>CAYSXM010000921.1:0-2012 GCA_964434905.1 uncultured Pirellulales bacterium
ATCGGCCAGCACCATCTCATAAAAGGCTTGGATCGTCTCGCCCGCGTCGCTGTTGGCCAGCGAATGCTTGGCGTTGGGCACGTAGCGCAACTGTTTTTCCTGGGGCAGATCGTGGTAATAAAACTGCGCGTTGTCGGGCAGAAAGAATTCGTCACCCGCCGCGTTCAACAGCAGCTTGGGTAGGGCCAGCCGGGGGCGGTCGCGATAGCGATAAGGGTCCTCGATGGCCAGCACCTGGTCATATTCCGGCGTGCCGATCTTGCCTGGAAACAATCCGTGATGCACATAGTCGTTGAGCGACGGCGAAAAGAAGCCATAGGCTTGGTAGTGGTGCCGGGTGATTTGTTCCGAATTCAAGGCATCGATCACAATCGGCACGATCGCCTCGACGCGGGGGTCGGTCACGGCCACAAGCCAGGTGGTCCAACCGCGTTTTGAACCGCCGGCCACCACGAAGCGTTCCAGCGTCAGTTGGCCTCCTTCGTGCGTGGCGGCGAACTGGGTCACGGCGTCGAGCGCGCGCACGCCGCTTTTGACCATGGCCAACCGCACCAGCCAGGTCTCGTCGCCCGTGGCCATGAACCGCACGCGGCTATAGGCGATCAGATCGTCTTCCGAGCGCTGGGCCTGGGGGTCGTCGGAAAACACCAGCGGCTGGTTGGGCACCTGGGTCAATTCGGCGACGACGGTGCGCGTGGCCAGCGCCAGGGCGCGCACCCGCGGCGACGCATCGTCGGGGGCGGGGTCGCGATTGCTGCCGGCGCCCAAATACAAAAACGCGTGGGGCCCCGCCGCGCCGTCGGGCCGGACCACCGTCAACCAATGCTTCCACACCGGTCGATCCACTTCCTCGGCCGTGCGCCAGCGCTGGCTTGTAAGCTCGAGCACCGCGGTCACATAGCCCGTTCCCTGCACCAACCGCACCACGCGCCAGGCAAAGTCTGGGTCGGGCTGTGCCAGGTAGCGATCGAGCGCGGTCTCGTCTGCGGCGGCGCCGGACAGGCCGATCAGCGCCAAAAAGCCCGCGCGGACTGCGGTGCCCAACAACCCACCGCCGCGTGCGGGCTGACGACCAACCGAAAACAAAGCGCTCATGGCAGACAACTCCGACAGGGTCAGGAACCGGCGCGACCACCGAGCTGGTACTAGCGCAGGATAACGCCGCGGCGCGGCGCGAGCCACTTGTTCTGGTTCCCAGCCGGCCCCCCTGGGCAACCCCTAGATGGGTAACCATACTCGGAGCAGCGGCCCGTGGCGGGTGGCACGAACATCGAGGAACCGGCATGCAAGACGCGGAATTCTTCCTGGAACCCGAGCCCGTGCGCGAAGGGCCGATGGTAGGCTGGTGTACCTGGATGTACGGCTGCGACCCGTATGAAACGCTGGTCGGCCCGTTCTACTTGCGAGAGGACCCCGGCGCCGACACGCGCTGTGCCGTGCTGGCCGAGCAGCGCCACGCCAACGGCGCAGGCGCGCTGCACGGCGGGTTCCTGACCACCTTTGCCGACTATGCGTTGTTCGCCATCGCCCGTCGCGAGCTGCCGCTGCCCGCCGTCACCCTGACCTTGAACTGCGAGTTTCTCTCGGCGGCCCGGCCAGGTGCGTTGTTGGAGGCCACAGGCCAGGTGCTGCGTAGCACCCGCTCGCTGGTGTTCGTGCGCGGCATCGTGTTCCAACATCGCACCGAAGTCATGTCGTTCTCAGGGGTCATCAAGAAACTGGGGCCCGCGGCGCTGCCCCAGCGCAACTAGCGCCGTGCCCGTCGCGCTGCCAGCGCAGCTTGTCGCTGAGGTTGTCGCGGCTGGCCAGGCCCGTACACACGTTCGCCAGACACTGCACTCGGATCGCTTTCCAGGAGAACTCCCTCGATGCGCATTCGCAAGATCTTGGTGCATCGGTTGGTCGGTGGCACGGTCGACGGCGGCTGGACCCAAGGGCAAGAGACGCAAGACGACCTGCACTCCTTGATCGAGGTGGTCAGAGATAGAGGACTGAGCTGCTGGGGAAGCGCG
>CAYSXM010000922.1:0-2012 GCA_964434905.1 uncultured Pirellulales bacterium
AAGCGCGTGGCGATCAGAACCCCCCGGCCGTCAGGCGACCAGCCCTGGAACTGGGCGCTACGCGTTTCCTGAAATTGTCTCAGCCGCGCCAGGGTTTCGGCAGGCACCACGGGCACCTGCTCGGTCTCGATTGCCGGTGGTCGACGTGGGTCGTCCTGGGCGCCGCTTGGCACGCCTGCAGCGCACGCCAAACACCCCCACGCTGCCAGCACGAGCATCGTTCGTCGCATGTCGTAGGGCTCCCTATCAGCACTGGCGGCCGGGTCCGGAAAAAAACGGCCTCGGGGGTTGTCCCCCCCACGAGCCCGGCGGTGGTCTGGGGCGAGCCCGAGTCGCCGCGGCGTGCAGACGCCAGTGGAATTGTTCACGCTCGTGGGGTCATTGCGTCGCCTCGCGTACGCGGCGTTCCAGCGCTTGCATCAAGATTGGTCCTACCTCGGGCCCTACGCTGTTCTCCTCGCCATACTGGCTCTCGGTACGGCCATAGGCGAAGGGAGGTTGTTGGTCGAACTGGCGGCGCGGCAAGATGTATCCCAATTCATCGTTCGCCAGCCCCAGCAACAACCACCTGGGCCCCGGCAGGATCTCGGCCACGCACTTTTCGAGCGGTGCCTCGGGAAAATCGACGTTGGCTTCGACGGGGTCTTGATAGGTGCCGTAGACCATTTCCGGATAGATTTCGCCCGGAATGCAGGCCACGTGCAGCTCGCCGAGCCGCAGGTAGGCGACTTCGGTTTCAGCGGCCGGTTCCCGTGCGCGATCCTTGGGGGTCATCAGTTCGCCCAGTTGCTCCGGGTCGCCCATCCACACCCGGCCATCGCGCTTCAAGATGCCCATCGATCGCGCCATTTTGTACAGCGGATTGGCCAGCGGCACGGCGATGGTCTTCGACGATGCCTGGAGTGGGGTCAGCTCGATGGGCGCCGCCGATTGGGCCGCGCGAAGCGCCAGATCGGCTACGGCCTCGCCATAGGCCTGGCAGTATTCAAATTGTCCTTCGCGCAGCAATTCGCCAGCGGAGTTTTTCCAGATATCGCGAGGGGGGGCCATGAGGCCGCCAACCGCGCCGGTAAAATAGGCCACGGGGCAGCCCCAGGCCTGCTTTAGCTTGGCCACCGCAAAGCCGGGAAAGTCGGCGGTTATTTGGGTGTTGTCGGAACCCATCGCCTCGGGATGGCTACTGAATTGCAGCAACACGCCCAACCGGCGATTGTCATCCACGGCCGAAATGACCAAGGTGCGCAACACGCCATCCTTGACCTCTGGCAATCGGCTGTCGCGCACCAAGGTATCGTCTTGGGCAGAGCCAAACGCGGCCCGCGCCGGAACCGCAGCCGAATCGGCAGCCCGCACGGCGGCGACCATGCGCTCGGTCAGCAATTCCATGTAAGCTTCGTCGATACCCGTGCGGAACGGCGATGGCCCCCACAGACCCATCGTGTCGGGGCCTTCATGGTTGTGCGTGGCCGAGGCCATGACATAGTAGAAGTCGGTCAGCGTGGTGCGCAGGTTCCTAACGAAAGGGTATTGCAGTCCCACCACAGCGGCCGTGACCAGGGCCAGTTTTTTCTCGCCCTGCTTGAAGACCACCGCGCGTGCCATGAGCGGATCGTGCACGCCCGCGGCGCGGCGGTTCTGACCATATCCGGCGATCCAAACGGGCTTCTTGCCAGCCACATCGGGAGTGACGTCGGTTTCGGCGAACCCCACGGCCAGATCGTCGCCTCGTCCTGCTCGGCCTCCACCTAGCAATACCATTCCCGCTACCAGCCAACAGGCCAACCAACTACGCATCGTTTCTTGCTCCTCGGTTGCAAATAAAACGTGAGGCCCCATCCGGTGCCCCACGCACGGGCCGGCCGGGGCTGGCACAGTGCGTCGTCGCCATGAAGTCGCGGTGGGGCCCCGCAGAGCCCAGGGGTAAGCCCCGGCGGGGCTTCAGGTTAACCGACCGCTCGACCCCCGTCGACCGGGCCAGGTGCCGGCCTCTTGGTTGCTTGGCGCTCGACCAG
>CAYSXM010000923.1:0-2011 GCA_964434905.1 uncultured Pirellulales bacterium
CGACACCACCGAACTCTGGGCTCACCCGCAAGACCCGCATCCCAACAACATGGCGCACGCCTTGGCGGCGCAGGAATTGGCCGCATTCTTGGAACAGCAAGGCTGGCTAACACGTTAGCAGTTCTTCGAATTCTTCAACGGGCTGCAAGCGTCGCTTTTGTGCCAGCGGATCTCCATTAAAACATCTGGTAGATAAACGGCTGCACTTCGCTGGACGCGGGGGCTAGCGGTTCGAGGCGGCTGGCTAGCGCGACAAGTTCATGTGCCAAGGCGGCCAGTTCCGCCAGGTCAGCGGCGTTCCAGACTTGCTGCAAGTGGTTGGCCAGCAGCGCCTCGGGCAGTTCTTCCAACTCGGCGGTGTCGGCCGGGTAGGAGACAAAGCTACTGGCCGCGCCGTGGGACGGTAGGGCCTGGCCGGCCCGCGCGCGGATCGCCTCGGCGGCCGTGGCCAGACGGGTATCGAAAAACGCGGCAACCCACAGGCTGGGTGCATCGTTGGCCAGGCCGTGGCGGGGGTCAGTCGAGCTCATGCGTGGCTTTCCAGTCTTCCGTTTCGTGCCAGGTGGGCTGTCCACGTTTTTCCAGCAGGCAATCTTCGAGAACCAGCCAATCGAGCCCTGTGCGCATGAAACAGCGATATGCTTCCGCCGGGCTGCACACGATCGGTTCGCCGCGCACGTTGAACGAAGTGTTCACCAGCAGGGGGCAGCCAGTCAACCGATCGAAGGCTTCCAGGATCGCTCTTAGCTCGGGGTGGCCGTCGTGGGCCACGGTTTGCAGGCGGGCGCTGTAATCGACATGGGTCACGGCGGGCACATCGCTACGTGGCTGGCGCACCAGGGGGAGCAGGTCGAGATCACCGGATTCGGGCAAGGAGAATGGCAGACGTCGGTCCGTGCGCAGCGGCGCGGTGCACAGCATATAGGGGCTCGGCTCGCCCAAATCGAAGTAGTCGGAGGCGCGTTCTGCCAATACGGCGGGCGCAAACGGGCGAAACGATTCGCGGAACTTAACTTGCAGGTTCAATCGCGCCTGGGTTTCGGCGGCGCGGGGATCGGCCAGAATGGAGCGCGCGCCCAGCGCCCGGGGACCGAACTCCATGCGGCCCGACAGCAGTCCCACTGTCTGCCCGGCGGCCAGCACCCTGGCCAGGCGCGCGGCGCGCTCGGCACGGTCGGTGATCTGAGTGTAGGGATAAGCGTGCCGGTCGAGCAGCGCGCGCACTTCGGCCGAGGTATAGCCCGGCCCCAGGTAGCTACCCTGTTGGGAATCGCCGTGGCCAACCGTGGCCGCGCGGGGCGCCGCACAGCGTCGGTGAGAAGCCAAGAGCGCGGCGCCCAGCGCGCCCCCGGCATCGCCGGCGGCGGGCTGAACCCACAGGCGATCGAACAAGTTGCTGCGCGCCAAGTGTCCGTTGGCAACGCAATTGAGCGCCACCCCACCAGCCAGCGCCAGGTTGCGGGAACCGGTAACCTGTTGTGCGTGCCGGGCCAGCCCCATCACGACCTCTTCGGTCACCAGTTGCACCGATGCGCCCAGGTCCAATTCGCGGCGCGTAATTCGCGATTCGGGTTTTCGCGGCGGACCATCCACCAGCGAATTAAAACGGTTGCTGGTCATGACCAGGGAATCGAGAAATCCGAAGTAATCCAGGTTTAGGCGAAACGAGCCGTCGGAGTGGATGCGAATGACGTGTTGGCGCAAGGCGTCGGCATAGCGCGGGCGGCCATAGGGGGCCAACCCCATCAGCTTGTATTCACCCGAATTGACTTTGAACCCACAGTGATAGGTACACGCGCTGTAGAGCAATCCCAGCGAATGGGGGAAATGAATTTCCTCGAGCACGTGCAGGCTGGTGCCCTGGCCATGTGCGATGCTGGTAGTGGCCCATTCGCCCACGCCATCGATGGTCACCACGGCGGCTTCGTCGAATGGCGAAGGATAGAAGGCGCTGGCCGCGTGTGCCAAATGGTGCCGGGTAAACAGCACCGGAACGCGCGCGCCATCGGCG
>CAYSXM010000924.1:0-2010 GCA_964434905.1 uncultured Pirellulales bacterium
CTGGTCTGGGAGTATTCCACGGCCGATGGCTGGCAGCCGGCGGTGGACCCGCTGACTACGCCGACTGGCCAGATGCTGAAGACACCCGGCATCGCCAAACGCGCCGTCGAGGGCCACGACGACTCCGGCGAGGCGATCAGCAGGATCGGTTATTGGCTAAGGGCAAAGACCACAGACCCGAAGCCACTGACGATCTCGAATGTTGGGGTGGCGGTAAGCATCGACAACAAACCGCTGCCAACGTACAAGGCTATTTTCAACAATATCACCATCGACATCAGCAAAGACTTCTTGCCATTCGGCGAACGTCCAAAGTTCAACGATACGTTCTACATCGCCAGCCAGCCGGCATTTTCCGGCTCTGCGTCGATTGTTACCTTCGCCATCGTATTGTCCAGGGCCATCGCCACGCCGACCAATGTCGGTCTGGATTGGGAGTATTGGGATGGGACGAGCTGGCAGCTTATTGCCCACACGACGCAGACCGACATTCCCGACCCGATACCGAAATATGAATTTTCCGATGAGACCAAGGCTTTTACCCAGAATGGCAGCGTCCGCTTCACTTGTCCCGATATGCAGCCAACGTCTGTAAACGGCGACGTGGATTACTGGATTCGCATTCGAATCGTCACGGGTGATTACGGCAAAGAAGCGACCTATCGGGCAACGGCGAACGACGCCATGAAAGCGGAACTCGGGAAAATCGAGACCGACGCGACCAACTATAAAAAAATCATCGATCTCTTGACCCAATATGGGCTTGTCGACACCTATCAGTATGTCGCCGCGACGTTCGACCCGCCATCGATCAAGTCCTTGAAGCTGACTTACTCGCTGACCACCACGACCGGAACGACGATGCGCTTGACGAACAATGGTCTCGTCTACCGGGACGTGTCGTCGGTTGCCGAGTTTCAGCCTTTTTTCCGAGGGGACGACAATGTGCCGGTGTTGTACCTCGAGTTTGACTTCGTCACAGTCGTTCCCGGCACGCCGTTGAGCGTGTACCTGCAGGTCGTGCAGCCGGTCTACGGCGCCCGCACCAACGCCGTCGGTTCCGATGCGCCACCCGCGGTGGTCTGGTGGTACTGGAATGGCACTGGCTGGTCGCGCCTGCCGTCCGAAGACGAAACGGACAACCTCACGCGCAGTGGTCTGCTGCGCTTCATCGTCCCGGTAGACGCCGCCGACCACTATCTGTTCGGGAACCGGCGTCTTTGGCTCAGGGCCAGTCTCGAGTCCGGCGGCTATCGCTCGCCGCCGAGGCTGGAGGGAATCACCTTGAACACCGTCTGGGCCAGCCACGGCGTCACCTACAAAGACCAGGTCCTCGGGTCGAGCAACGGCGATCCGAAGCAAACGTTTCAGTACCCCAAGTTCCCGGTATTGACCGGGCAGCTCGTCGAGATTCGTGAACCGACGCTGCCGACAGACGCCGATCGCGCGCTGATTGTCGCTGCCGAAGGGCCGGATGCAATCCGTACCGTCAATGACACCGCCGGCAATATCACTGAAGTCTGGATACGTTGGCACGACGTCGCGGCGCTGAGCTTGTCGACGGCTGCCGATCGTCACTATGTACTGGACCGGGCGTCTGGCAGGCTGATGTTTGGGGATGGCGTGCAGGGCCGGATTCCGCCTGCCGGCAAGACCAATATCGTCGCCAGGACCTACCGCGCGGGTGGTGGCACGAAAGGTCTGTGCGCGAAGCGCACCTTGACCGAACTCAAGACAACCTTGCCACTGATCGACCAGGTCACCAACTACGACGCCAGCGCGGGCGCCGCCGACCAGGAGAATATCGACAAGGTGGCGATGAGCGGCCCGCTGCGTATCAAGAGCCGCGATCGTGCGGTGACGGTCGAGGATTACGAGTGGCTGGCGCGCGAAGCGGCCACCGAGGTCGCCAAGTCGCGCTGCCTGGCGCTGACCAGTGCGGATTCGCTGTTGGCGGCGAATCCGCCAGGGAACGATCCAGGATGGCTCACGGTGATCGTCGTGCCCGAC
>CAYSXM010000925.1:0-2007 GCA_964434905.1 uncultured Pirellulales bacterium
TGAATTCCGTAGCGCTGCCCCAAAGCGGCCAAATGTAGCGAGGACTTGCCCCCAAGACCGCACTTAAGTCCTTACGCCATGGTCCAAGTAGCGTAACTTGGGGTAACGGTTGGGCCACGCCGCGGCGGCCCAAAAACCACCGGACAAGCGGTCCGCGCAGGAACATTCCTGGCGATTTGTAAATCTGGCCCGCCGGGCGCTTGCCCCACTTTTAGAGGGGGTGTAACGTAACTTAGTGCAGCGGGGAGGTGGCCGAAACCGCGACTGCGGCCTCTCGTGTCCCAGCTTCCACCCCCCGGTGTGCGGAGCCACGATCGGCCGGCCAGGGGCGAAGTTCGATGTGTGGTATTGTCGGGGCATTCTTCTCCCGCAGCGATCGACCCGTCGACGCACAGCGCCTACGTCGCATGGCCCAGTTACTGCGTCACCGGGGGCCTGACGACGAGGGCTATTTTTTCGACGGTCCGCTGGCACTCGGCATGCGCCGGCTGTCGGTCATCGACCTCGAATCCGGGCAGCAGCCGATCACCAACGAAGACGGCACCGTGGTCGTCGTCTTCAATGGCGAAATCTACAACTTTCGCGAACTGCGCACCGAGCTTACTGCTCGGGGGCATGTGTTTCGCACCCAGAGCGATACCGAAACCATCGTTCATGCCTACGAGGAATATGGCGCCGACTTCGCGCGACACCTGAACGGCATGTTCGCCATCGCACTGTGGGATGCGCGCCAACGCCGCCTGACGCTGGTGCGCGATCGGTTGGGAGTGAAACCGCTCTACTACGCCTGGACACGCGACGGTCTGCTGTTTGGATCGGAACTGAAAAGCTTCCTGGTCTGGCCCGACCTGCAACGATCCATCGATCGCGAAGCGGTCCTGTTGTATTTCACGTTGGGCTACGTGCCCCACCCGCTGTCGATCTACGAGTCGATTCGACAGTTGCCGCCGGGATCGCAATTGGTGGTCGAGGGAAACCGCCTGTCAGTATCTCGCTATTGGAGTTTGCCGGCTCGGATCGACCGCTCGCGGCGGCGCGCCGACGTGGCGGCCGAGTTGCGTGAACTCGTCCGCAACGCGGTCGCTTGCCGCATGATCTCCGATGTGCCGCTAGGCGTGTTTCTTTCCGGAGGGCTCGATTCGAGCATTGTCACCGCGCTCATGGCACAAGAATCGCCAACGCCCGTCCAGACGTTTTTTGTCGATTTCGACGAACAAGCCCACAGCGAACGCCCCTACGCCCAGGCGATTGTCGACCGCTACCACACCGACCACCACGTGCTCGTCGTGCGCCCCCAAGCCGCCGACATGCTCGACCAGTTGGTCGACATGTTCGACGAGCCGTTCGGCGATTCTTCGGCCGTGCCCGCCTATCACCTGGCCCGGTTAGCCCGCGGCCATGTCACCGTGGCATTGTCGGGCGATGGCGGAGACGAGGCATTCGCCGGCTATCGCCGCTACGCTCGCATCATGTCGCGGCGGAAGGTTCCAACGTCGCTGCGCCGGTTGGCCCACCCATTGACCCGACGTGTGGGCGAACGATTGGCCGACACCTCCCGCGGGGCCCGCTACCTGCGCGCCTGGGGGTTGTCGGATGCCGAGTTCTTCGCGGTCGAGCTGTACGAACACCAGGCCCGGCAGTGTATCGATCCCGACTTCCTGCGCGAGGTTCCAGTAGGCGCCGCCTTTGGCTTGTTGCGCGCGGACCTCGAGGCCGGCGACGCCAGCGACCCCCTCTCTCCCTTCACGCGGCTCGACACACACCGCTATCTGCCTGACGACATTCTGACCAAAATGGACCGCACCAGCATGGCGGTTTCGCTCGAACTGCGCGGGCCGCTGTTGGACCATCGCGTGGCCGAGCTGGCCGCCAGCCTGCCCGCCGATTGGAAAATCGACCAGCAGGGAGCAAAATCGATCTTGAAACAGGCCTTTGCAAACGACCTGCCGCCTGCCATCCTGGAGTCGCGCAAGCAAGGCTTCAGTTTGCCCTTGGCCGACTGGTTCC
>CAYSXM010000926.1:0-1999 GCA_964434905.1 uncultured Pirellulales bacterium
CGTGGCATATGGAGATTTTTCGCGAATCACCGCGCCGGGTTACTTTGAAAAGCAGTATGAACAACAGTCGGCCGAACCGACCGGTCCCGACGAATTGCCGCGCCGGGCCGGGGTGCTTTCGGCCGACGAATTGGCGGCTCGAAAACTGACCGTGTTGAAAAACGAACAGATCGAAGAGGCTTTTGGATACAGCCTGTTCTCCGTGTTCGACAAGGTACAGGTCAGTTCGACCGCACGGGTGATGCAATCGCGCAGCGGCGACTCGGTTCTGTTTGCGGCGCTGCTGGATGCGCGTTTTTCTGACGACCCCGAGTACGCCAATCGCTGGTGGCCGATCGAGCGCGAGGCATCGGGCAAGCCGCGGCTATTGGAACCGCGGCCGTACGCGGGCTCAGGAGCCTATGGCAAGTTAACCCGCCTGGTCGAGCCGGCGGGAGCACTGTTCATCGAATACCACCTGGTGTTCAACGAGCCACGCGACTGGTTCGATGGCGCGAACCTGATTGGTTCGAAGTTGCCGATCCTGGTGCAAGACAACGTGCGCAAGTTTCGCCGCGAGCTAAACAAGCCGGCCACGCCCTAGCGCCCTTGCTTCGTTCGCGATCATTCCCGCGGGCGGCCAGGCTCGCTTGGTGGCGGCCTGGAGTTTTCGCGCCAGGGCGTGGGCGCGAGCCGATAGACCACGAACGAGTGGTTCGCATATTCGCGCGGTAGCCCGATCGGCACGGCGGTCGAGGCCACCAGATAGTGCGCGCCGAACCGCCTGCTCAGTGCAAGAATTCGCTGGTCGGGCAGTTCCTCGACCAAACCAAACCAGTGGCGATCGCGATGGGGCGACACCCGACCATACAGTGCCGCCACGCGCGTCCACCAGGCGACGATGCTCTGGGCATCTTGCGGCAGATCTTTCCAGTTGACCACCTCGGGACGCTCGGCGCGCCATTTGAACGACTGGGCCAAGCGGGGCGTGATAAACCTGGCCGTGGTCGGAGTGTGTGCCTGGATCCAGTCGCACGTTTGGCACCAATCGGCGAATTGTTGCCGCGACCACAAGGCGTCGGCGGCGGGCAGTGGGTGCCGCGACTGTTCGAGCAGGTGCCAGACAAAGTGCGCGCTCGCGACCGCCAAGCCGACGAGTAGCCAGCCTCCGGCAACCATCGGTCGCGCGGGCCACAACCTGTGCAGCCCCGCCGCGCTAGCCAGCGCCACGGCCACGGGCAGCATGGCATCTGCCAGCCGAAACCAATACAAGCGCAAGAGCCTCGCGGCAAAAATCGGCTGATCGGTTGCCAACAGCGACAGCCCCACCCCGACCAAACTGGCCAAGGCCGCCATGGCCAAGGCTGGGTAGAAGCGTCGCAGCGGTGGCAGTTGGCAGGTGAGCCGCGCCAACCACGCGGCCGCAGTCCACAACGATAAATGCGCGGCCCAGGCCGACGGTGCAAAGCGGGTGGCCAAGAGGTGGTGTGGCAATCGCTCGAAAACATAGACGCGAGCCGCCACCGCGAGCGTTTCACGCGACGCGTGAGCATCCATCGTTGCCGCAGGAATCAGCCCTGCCAGCGCTAGCGCCGCCCCGACCGCCAGCGCGCGGAGCTGGCCGGCCAAGGTGGACGACGCGTCGACAGCACCGCAGTATCGTCGATCGCACCAGCGGGCCACGACCAGGGCAGCTCCCATCCATAAACCCACCAGCGGATGCAACCAGGTGGCCAGGCCTGCGGCGGGCCACGCGTGCGACCAATCGCCTCGCAACGCGCCACCCCAAGCCCACCACGCTGCGGCATAGGCCAACGACTTCGCCTCGAACCCGCCGATCAACCACTCGCCGGCCAGTTGGCCGCGGGCAGAACAAGCGACCAAAATCCCGGCCGACCAGACCGCGCTACCTGGCCAGGGGGCCACCTCCGCGACCAACCGTCGCCAAGCCAGTGCCATGAGCAACCAACTTGTAATTCGTCCCACCCCAGCCAGGGTGTCGAGCGACAACCACGTGGCG
>CAYSXM010000927.1:0-1995 GCA_964434905.1 uncultured Pirellulales bacterium
CACCGACTTTCTTCAACCGTTTGGCCAGCGCCACAGCCGGCCGATTGGTATAGCGCCGCGTGCAAAACGAGAGTTCGGCCATCTGCCGGGAAATCGCCTCGACGACCGCGGGGTTGCCAAACCCGACCTGGTGTACGTAGTTGCCGTGGAAGTCGAGATATCGTCGCCCCTGTAGATCCTCGATCCAGGCGCCTTCGCACCGCAGCAGTGCGTTCAGGCAGGGCGTCGATAGCGATTGATGCAGGAAGTACCGGGCATCGTCGGCTAAGAGTTGCTGGGTTTCGGCGTCGAGTGCCTGCGCCTGCCAGGCCGCGCGACGCGACGAGTGGTTCACGTCCCCTTCGCTGGCGCGAGGCGTTATAGCGCGGTCGGTCGCAGGGTGGGGGTGGTGGTCCATGTCGTTTCGCGTAGGAGAGTGGCATCTCGAGGGGAGACAGGGGAGTTGAGTTTACCTGAACCGGGTCGACGGTCACGAGTCCCGGGGGAATCGGCGGTGGTTTGGCGCGGTACGACTCCGGGGCGGTTGCGGCGCGCGTTCCCGAGGGCGTCAACCCCAGTTTTTGGCCGGTTCAGGAGCGAGTCGGAGGTCTGTTTCGCATCGGGAAATCGCCCCCAAAGCCCACTCCTTCGGGACTTCTCCAATTTGGATTGACCCGCTCGCCGGTTGTGGGCTAGTCTCTCGCCGCCGTGGAAACGATCGGTGGTGCCCGACGGACGGGTGCCCAACCGCTAGAGTGGCGACGCGCGGATCGGCTGGCGCCCTTCCGTCGCGAGCAAAATGCATCGCCGTCAAGGCAGGAGGCCGTGATGAGCGTGGGGCCAAAGCGAGAGCTTCGCGTCCACATTCGTTGGATGATTCGGCGCGACATGCCCGAAGTGCTCGACGTGGAAAGCGAAGCGTTTGAATTTCCTTGGACCGAGGAAGATTTCATACGTTGCTTGCAACAGCGCAACTGCATTGGCATGGTGGCCGAACACGACGAACAGGTTGTGGGCTTCATGATCTACGAGTTGCACAAGACCCGGCTGCACATCTTGAATTTCGCGGTGTCGGAAGCACACCGGCGTTTGGGTGTCGGCACGCAAATGGTGGACAAGCTGGTCAGCAAGTTGTCGCAGCAGCGGCGCACCCGCATTACGCTGGAAGTACGCGAAACGAACCTGGCGGCGCAATTGTTTTTTCGCACCAAACAATTCCGCGCCATCTCCGTGCTCCGTGCTTTCTACGAAGACACGCCGGAAGATGCCTATTTCATGCAGTTCCGCTACCCCGCCGAGGAAGGCCAGGAACTGGGCACCAGCCAGATTGCGCGCCTCGCCGGCTGAGTTGCTGGGGTGCCCTAGGATGTTCATCGTGGCCTGCTGCAGCGCCCGGCCGAGCGTGGCGGTCCGACCACGTCGCCGCAGCGGGCACGCTAGAAGGTGACAGGACCGGCTGGTAGCGTCGGTTCCGCAAGGGGCAGGGGGCCCTCGCACGAGGCCTCTGGCAGCGCGCCCACCGTGAGCCCGGCCCGACGCAAGAACCCCGCCAACAACCGATAGCCGTCGGGCGTCAAGATCGATTCGGGATGGAACTGCCAGCCCACCACCGGTGCGCGCTGGTGCTCGATCGCCATCACTTCGCCATCGTCGGTCCAGGCGGTCACCGCCAGGTCAGCGGGCAGCGTGGCACGGTCCACGGCCAGCGAATGATACAGCCCAGCGACCAGTGGGTTGGGTAGCCCTTGGAGAGTGCCCGTGCCGTGATGATGGACCCAGGACCAGCGACCGTGCATGGGGTGCGCTGCCCGAACAATGCGTGCTCCGGCGGAGGCGGCGATGATTTGATGGCCCAGGCAGACGCCGAGCAATGGGATCTCGCCGGCGCAGGCCTGGACTAGTTCCAGCGACGCGGGCGCATCGGCGGGCGCTTGGGGCCCTGGCGACAGCACCACCGCGGCCGGCGCCATCTGGCGGACCTGGGCCACATCGATGGCGTCGTGTCGAACGACCTGA
>CAYSXM010000928.1:0-1991 GCA_964434905.1 uncultured Pirellulales bacterium
GTTGAAGGCACCGCCCCCAAAGCCGCCGCCGCCGCCACCACCACCACCACCAAAACCACCGCCGCCACCACCAAAACCGCCACCGCCACCACCCAGGCCACCGCCACCGCCACCACCCAGGCCACCGCCACCGCCGCCGAAACCGCCACCCCCGCCACCGCTAATAATGGGCACTACCAGGTCGGCCACGGGATAGACTTTGGTGATCAGCTTTTCCTTGGCCGAATCGACCGTGGTAATGGTGAGCACCTCGTCATCGACGACATAGGTCAGATCCAGGTCGCGCAGGATCAGCCGCAAGGCCGACTTGAGCGTAACGCCATTCAATTCCAGCGTGACCGGCGAGTCGGTCGCGACAGTGGCCGCTTCCAACGCCTTGCGATCGATCACGATGGGCAGGTTGCGATCGTTACTCGTGGAAAGCTGGTTGAGCGCCTCTTCCAGGGTCTCTTCCTGGAAATTGACCGTGACTTCGTCTTCCAGCGCTTCGTAAATTCGTTCTTCGGCCGGCGATTTCACCGAGAGTTCGATCTCCGTGTCTTTCTTGCGACGCTCGCTCAGCAAGCGCCAGGTTTCCGCCTCGGGATAGATCACCGGAGGTTCATCGGCCATCGGTATGTGCGAGCGTTCGACCGCCGCCAACGCGTCGACCACGCCCACCCGGCGACGCTCGCGCTGATCGCGCGCCTCGGCCCAGTAGCCGACCATGCGGGCGTTTTCCGCAGCCAAGGTCAGCACACGATCCTTGGGCTTGAGCTTGCGAGCCGCGTTCACCGCCTCTTCAGCCTGTTTGTACAGCTCTGCCGCATTGCGGCTGGCGTCCAACACTTCGTGCGTGGCCTGGTCCATGATCGCGTTATAGCGATTGAGCAACTGGTCGACCTTCTCGTCGGTCAGATATAGCTCGCGCGTCAATTGGCGTTGATCCTCGGCGGCCGCTTCGAGTTCGCGGGCCCGCAGGTCGCGCTCGGCCTTGATCAGTGCTCGCTGGCCCGCCAGACGCAACGCCGTTTCCAATTGATCTTGCAACTGGTTGCGCACCTCGGGGTTCAACGAAGCCGTGCGTGCGACCATTTCTTGGGCAAGCTTCAGTTGATTGAGCGCCGTGTCCGGATCGTCTTGCATCAACTGGCGCGAACCATTGATCGTTGCTCGCACCTCCGTCTGGACCTGTTGGGTGAGCACTTCAAGCTGCGCCTCTTCGTCGGTAATCAGACCGCCATCCGACCCCTCTTCAGACAGCGGTGCACGCGACGAATCGGTGGCGACTGAGTCGACTTGCGTCGTGGCGTGGGCGAGCCGCACCGACGATGCGGCGCTACGCAACGATTCGGTTTCTGGGTTGGACGGGTCGAGTTCCGACGCGCGGCGGGCCAATTGCTCGGCCTGGGCTGTGCCCCCAGTGGCTAGGGCCATTCGTCCCAAGCGGTTCAACTCTGCCGCCTCGCCGGCGAACCACTTTCGCAACGCCAACAGCCCGGGGCGGCCGGCGGTGGGCAAGCTCAGGCCTTGGTCGCGGCGCGCACGCTCGACCACCGTGGCCAAATAGGCGTGGTCAGGGCTCGAGGTGACCACGGGCAGGGTCCAGTCCAGCGACTGAGTTCCGGCGGTAACTGCCAGGTGTAACGGCGCTGTCCAGCTTCCCACCCCCAGCACCACCGAGTCGCGATCAACGCGCAGCGGAGGAAGCTGTTGGGGAAATACTTCTGTCATCTCGGCGGGCCAGTTCACTGCGTCGGGCCACAACACGACACCTTCGGCGGCGCTGGCCAAGAACTTGCCAGCTTCGGCAGCCTCGGCCACATCGCCATCGATGGCCAACATGCCCCCGGTGTGGTTGGCCAACACGGCCAGCAATTGCGTATCGAGTTTGGGTCCCAAGGCGAAACTAGTAACCGAGACATGCTGGGCCACAAGTTGGCCCAATAGGCTACGCATGCCACTGGTTGAGAGCATGTCGGCGGCACTCATGCCGTCGCCCAAATAGACCA
>CAYSXM010000929.1:0-1990 GCA_964434905.1 uncultured Pirellulales bacterium
CGGCACCACCAATGCCACGCTCTCGCCGACCCAACTACAATTCTCAGTCGGCGACCGCACGATCGGCGCCGACCAGTTTGAGAACGTCCTGGTTGTCGGCGGCCCCGGCAGCGCCACGGGGCGCCTGGTCGGCACGATCGGCGACGACCTGTTGCTGCTCGATGGTTCCCTAGCGCGAATAACCAGCACCGACCTGTTGCTCGCGCTGTTGAACTTCGACGACGTCACCACCAGCGCCGAAGGGGGAACCGATACGCTCGACCAACGGTCGGTCGACTTTGTCTTCCACTTGCAGGGCAACTGGCAAAGTCCGTAGCGGCGTATCGCTCGGGGACGGCCTACAACGGCCGCTCGAACGCGCCATCCCCGCGGCGCCGTTGTTCGAGCGTACTCGCCCTGGGCGTCAGGCTTCGCTATGCTCGAACGCCATGAACGCACCCCAGCTTCCTGGCAACGCGGCAGACGCACTCGCACCGGGCCGTTCCTCGACAGGCGAAATCATCCAATGTGCCGTTAGCGAGTCGTTCGCACACTGGCTCAGCCAAGCGCAGGGCACGCTGGCCATCACGACGTACCAGGCTGGCAAGGTTGCGTTGGTCGGCTGGGACGGGCGGCAGGTCTCGCTGCTTTTGCGGCAGTTCGACAAGCCGCTGGGCCTGGCAGCCCGAGGGCCGATGTTGGCGCTGGCCACGCGCCACGAAGTGATGATTCTGGCCGATGCCCCGCTGCTGGCGCCCGACTACCTTGAGTCGGATCCTGGCCGCTACGACGCCTTGTACGTTCCCCGTGCCTCGTACGATACCGGCGACATCAACGTTCACGACCTGGCGTTCGCCAACGATGGCCTGTGGCTGGTGAATACACGCTTCTCGTGCCTGGCTGCCGTCAGCGATCGCTACAACTTCGTGCCGCGCTGGAAGCCCCCCTTTGTCACCGAGATCGTGCCCGAGGATCGCTGCCATCTGAACGGGCTGGCCTTGGTCGACGGCCGCCCGCGCTACGTCACCTGCCTGGGGCAATCCGACATGGTTGGCGGCTGGCGCGACGCCAAGGCCACTGGCGGCCTGGTGCTCGATGTGGATACCGGCGAGGCGATCTGTCGCGGGCTGGCCATGCCACATTCGCCGCGCTGGCACGATGGTTGGCTCTACGTGCTCAACTCAGGTCTGGGCGAGTTGTGGCGGATTGCTCCGGCCACGGGTGCCTGCGACATGGTGTGCGCGTTGCCAGGCTATCTCCGCGGCCTGCATTGCTGGGGTCCGTACGCGCTGGTCGGCATGTGCCAGATTCGCGAGAAACACATCTTCGGCGGCCTGCCGATCGAACAGCGCTATCCGCGCTTGCTTTGTGGCGTGGCGCTGGTTGATCTGCGGAGCGGGGCACAACTCGGCCTGTTCGAGTTCACCGCCGGTTGCCAGGAACTGTTCGAGGTGCAATTCCTGCCCGGCGTGCTTCGGCCCATGCTTCTGAATCGCGACAAGGTCGCCGCGCGACAAGCCATCACCGCTCCGGACTTTGCCTATTGGCTGCGACCCTCGAACGAAATCCGTGAGCCCTGAAATGTGCGATCGGCCCCCCGGAGCCTGGCGGAAGTTTTCGCTCGACGGATTCCTGAATTAGTTCGCGGGGAGCATCCGGCTGGTGAATAACTCGGGGGCCGGGGCGTTTCAACGTTCGCGCGCGATTTTCTCTTGCGTCTCGGCCGCGACTTCCGCCTCGAAATCGCCCCCCGGCTCGGCCGCGCCACCGCCAAACATCTGGATCACCGGATAGGCCTCGTGGAACTTGGTCACGATCGCCTCGTACTGCACGTCGGCAAACGCGCCGTAGTCGTGCAAATATTCCATGTGCTGCCGCCCTTCGAGATCGAAGGGGTGATACAGCGAGTCGGTCCGGCCGTCCCAGTCGAGCGTTTTCAGGCGAGCTTTTTCACACAAACTAGCGTTGAATGCCACGGTGCATTTCACCCATCGACCATCCAGCAGGAACT
>CAYSXM010000930.1:0-1982 GCA_964434905.1 uncultured Pirellulales bacterium
CAACCACTCGGCACCCAAATAGGTCATAGTCGGTGCGATTTCCCGACCACGATAATGAGTCAATGGTGCCGGCAGTTCGCTCTCGGCCAGAACCAAGTTTTCGGCCGGCTGGGGCGACGGCGCGGGCTGGGTTTGGGGGTCAGGCGGGGGCGCTGCCAGGCAGGCAACTGCCCAGGCCAAGATCGCCGCGGCGCCTGCGGCCCCCGACGATACGTGCCCCCCTCGACGTTTCACGGCGGGCCTCCTGGCATGGGTGTTCTGTGCCGGCATGCAATTGTTTCCGGCATGGATCGACGTCAGTCGCCCCACTTCAGCGCGGCAAATACCGAGCGCACCTGGTTGGCAACTTTCTCTAGCGTGGCGCGGGCAACGGCCGTTCGTTCTAGGGGATCTTCGCCTGGTTCCAGATGACTATACCGCGTGTGATTTACTACGAGCTTCAAACCCTGCAGAATCTGCTCGGCCTCGTGGCGAGAAACAACCAAACTGCAGGTGTCGCTGTCGGTGCGGGGCTTATCGGTCGGTGTCGTGGTAGACATACTGCTTACGAGGTGTTCGCCAGCCTGGATGGGGTGAGGCGGGGCGTGCCTTCCGCGCGGTGGCACCGCCGCGACTTGGCAGCGCCCATGGGGCGACGCAACCTTTGACGCGCCGAAAGTGACGACAGGCTCCCCGGTGGCGTCATGATACCCTGGGCGAGCCCGGCCCACCAACCGCCGGAAAGGTCGCCACCTGTTCAGATGGGCGTCACGCGGCTTCGGTTTGTTGCGGACCAACGGCGGTTGGAGGGGGTCCGGCAACGGCGGGCACCGGTTCGGCAGCGTATTGCCCTTGGTCTGCTAGCGCCACGATGGCCAGACCCTCGCGGTTGGCCAAAGCGATGACCCGATCGCGATCGAGGAGGATGGTCTTTTCCGCCTCGATGGCCAGCACCCGGGCCCCGGCCGCCAGCATGCCTTCCAAGGTTCCTAGGCCGATGGTGGGGACATCGAATCGCATGTCTTGCTGGGGCTTTGCCGTTTTCACCACGGTGAATCCCCCCGCTGTGCACAGGGCGCCGGCGCGGCGAATACAGGCATCGGTCCCCTCGATGGCTTCTACAGCCAGCACGGCGCGCTTTTTCACGCACACGCTTTGGCCGATGTCGAGGCGTCCCATTTCCTTGGCCAATTGCCAACCGAATTCGATATCTTGTTGCTCCGAGGCCGTGGGCGCGCGACGCGTCAGCAGTCCGTAATTCACCAGTAGCTCCGGTGCGAAATCGGTGGCAGGCGCGAAGTGGGCGCCGTCCAGACCAAACTCGGCCACGATCGCCGACAGCAGCGTGTCGTCCTTGCCATCCATTTTGCGCGAAACGATGAAATCGTAGAACCGGCAGGCTCCTCGCCAGTCGGGCAGGTGCCGCCATAACATGCCGGGCTCGAACAGCGAGACCTTGTGAATCTTTCCGGCCATGGTCAGTTGTGAAACGCCATGCCGGCGAAAGAATCGCCGTGCCAGCCCCAATTGGCCCAAGCCACACCAGGCAAACGCCTGGCAGTGGCGGCTCAACTCGGGATCGGCGTGGTCCTTGATCCCCAACACATACACGGCGTAGCCCTGACGCGACAACGCCTGAGACACAACCAGCGGGTACTGGCCCCAACCGGCCAACACGCCTACGCGCGGGCGAGCGGCGTCGTTGGAGGGCATCGCGGTTCGCAAGGCGAATCTCCGACCGGCGGGCATGGGGCAGGGGTACCCAGGGTCTTTTGTGGATCCTTCAACGGGTCGCTGTGGTCATTTTCCCGCTCTGCGTGGTTTCGTGTCGCCGTGGTCGATTTGCCGCGGAAATGAGTTCGCAGTCGCCGGCGCTGCCCGGTCGTCGCGACGCGGCGGGCGCGTGCCGGGGTTCTGGCGCTAGGCGGCGCGGGGGCGGGCCGCATCCAACCGACGTTCCAGTTCCGCCACGGTCGCTTGCATCGCCTTGAATTGGCGGCGCA
>CAYSXM010000931.1:0-1979 GCA_964434905.1 uncultured Pirellulales bacterium
TCCTGGCAGCAGGCAGTGTCATGCACGCCATGGGGGGCGTGATCGACATGCGCCACTTTGGCGGCCTGCGGCGATTGTTGCCCACCACGCACAAGACATTTCTGGTGGGCTGTCTGGCCTTGGCCGGGATCGTCCCCTTTGCTGGTTTCTGGAGCAAAGACGCCATCGTGGCCGCGGTGTGGGATCGCGCCATGCACGGCGAGCAACCCGACCGGCTGTACCTGGCGTTGTTTGGGGTGGCGCTGTTCACCGCGCTGTTGACGGCGTTCTATACCTTCCGCGCGTACTTTTTAACGTTTTTCGGCGCCGAAGAAGTGCCACCCGAGGCGGGGCATCACGCGCACGAATCGCCTTCGGTGATGACCACTCCGCTGATGTTGTTGGCGATATGTGCGACGGTGTTGGGGGCCTATTTCGAGCGCACGCACGGTTTTGTGCGGTTCTTGTCGGCCACGCCTGGCCTGGCTTGCCCGGCCGCGGTGGCGACCGGGGGCGTGGAAACGTTTCACTTCCATGCCGACGTGGCGGCCTGGAGCACGGTGGTGGCGCTGTTGGGCGTGGGCGGGGCAGCGTTCTTCTATCTGGGCGACCGCGCGGGTATTCGCCGGTTGACCGCCGCGATGAAGTTCTTGCGGCTGTACGGGCTGTCGCACGGCAAGTTCTATTTCGATCAGGTGTACTACGCGTTGTTGGTCTGGCCCGTGGCCCGGCTGGCCGACTTTTGCTATTGGGTCGATCGCCGGCTGGTCGATGGCGGTGTGCATGCCGTGGCGCGAGTTCCGGTGGTGTTGGGGGCCTGGCTGCGCGCGCTCGAGGGGGGCTTGGTGCAGTTATACGCCTTGTTCATGGTGTTGGGCCTGCTTTCGGCGTTGGTGGGCGCGCTGGTGATGTGGCAACCGCAATAGGGCCCGTGGGGCGTGGCCGGCCCGGCGCCGGTCGCGAATAGTTGGAGTGCATGAATAATCCGCTGTTACTAACGATTCTGTTGCCGCTGGTTGGCGTGGCCCTGGTGCGGCTGTGGTCTGATCGCGAGCGCGTCTGGGTGCGCCGCATTGCGCTGGGCACCACGCTGTTGACCGCCGCGCAGGCGCTGTATGTGGTGGGTCAGTTTCCCGGGGAGACCTTTGCCGAGAGTTGGCCCTGGGTGGGCTCGCCCGAGACGGGGCTGGACGTGCAAGTTGCCGTGGGGCTCGACGGGCTGAGCGTGTGGCTGTTCGCGCTGACCGCCCTGCTGATGATTACGGCGGTGCTGGTTAGTTGGGAGGCCATCACCGACCGGGCTCCGAGTTACTACATGCTGCTGTTGGCATTGGAAAGCGGCATGCTGGGTGTCTTTGCGGCGCGCGACATCATCTTGTTCTACATCTTCTTCGAATTCACGCTGATTCCGCTGTTCTTCCTGATCGGCGTGTGGGGCAGCGAGGATCGCCGGCATGCCGCAGTCAAGTTTTTTCTGTTCACTCTGGCCGGCAGCGTGTTGACCTTCTTGGGTTTGCTGGCGGTGGTGTTCTGGAACTACGATCACTCCGAGCCGCGCGTGCTGTCGTTTTCGCTGGATAGCATTTCCGCAGGCCTGGTTGCGCACCCCATCGATCCGGCGATGCAATGGTGGATTTTCCTGGCGCTATTCGCGGGGTTCGCCATCAAGGTGCCGCTGTTTCCCTGGCACACCTGGTTGCCCTTGGCCCACGTGCAAGCGCCGACCGCAGGTAGCGTGTTGTTGGCGGGCATCTTGCTCAAGATAGGTACCTACGGGTTCCTTCGCTTCAGCATGGCTTGGCTGCCCGACGCTACGGCGGCTTGGACCCCAGCCATGTTGTGGCTGTCGACGGCGGGCATCGTCTATGGGGCTTTGGTGGCGCTGGCTCAGACCGACTTGAAGCGGTTGATCGCCTACTCGAGCGTGAGCCACCTGGGGTTCTGCATGCTGGGGCTGTTTGCACTCAACCAGGTAGGGGTGCAGGGGGGCGCGCTGCAGA
>CAYSXM010000932.1:0-1977 GCA_964434905.1 uncultured Pirellulales bacterium
CCAGGTTCAGTACTTCCCTACCGAGACCAGATCCACTTCGGCCCGACCGAAGCAGAGCGCCCCAGTTTCCAGACACCATTACACGGACAGCTTCTGAATTCCATATCTGCGGGAACGACGGCGACGCAAAATCGCCGAGTTCGACGGCTTGCGACGCTTTCGCGTAGCACCACCCTTGGCCGACTTGCCCGTCGGGCTGACGGGGTGGCGACCACCCTTGGTGCGGCCTTCACCGCCGCCGTGCGGATGATCGATGGGGTTCATTGCGGTACCCCGCACGTGAGGCCGGCGGCCCAACCAGCGTTTGCGGCCCGCCTTGCCCAGCGTGACGTTCATATGGTCGGCGTTGCCAATGGCACCGATGCTGGCTCGACATGCAGCCGGAACACGGCGGATCTCGCCACTGGGTAGGGTCAACTGCGCCCAGTTGCCGTCGCGTGCTGCCAGCACGGCGCGGGCTCCGGCCGAGCGGCAAATCTTTCCCCCCTGGCCAGGCAGCAACTCGACGTTGTGCACGGTGAGGCCCAGTGGAATGCGATTCAACGGCAGGCAGTTACCCAATTCGGGTGGCGCCTCTGGGCCCGACGAAATCATGGCCCCGGCGACCAGCCCCTCGGGCGCGAGGATGTATCGTTTCTCTCCGTCGGCATAGTGCAACAGCGCGATGCGTGCACTGCGGTTCGGATCATATTGGATCGACGCCACCTTGGCCGGAACACCGTCCTTGTCGCCACGGCGGAAATCAATGACGCGATACTGGCGCTTGTGACCGCCACCTCGATGGCGCGCGGTGATCTTGCCTTGGTTGTTGCGTCCGCCGGTGCGCTTTTTCGGGCGCAGCAAACTTTTTTCCGGAACGGCACCCTTGGTCAGGTCGGCGAAATCGCTAACGCTGGCGCCGCGGCGTCCGGGAGTCGTCGGGTTGTAGCGTCGAAGGCCCATGGCAACCTGTGGTCGGTTCTAGTTTGCCGCGACTGGCCGCGCGGCCGATACATGGAAGGGATCTGGCGGACTAAAAGAAATCGATACGGTGTTCGGCGTCCAACGTAATCACGGCCTTTTTCCAGTCCTGGGTCCGGCTCATGCGGAAGCGGTTGCGGCGGGGCTTTCCCTTGCGATTCTGGGTATTCACGCCGGTCACCCGGACATTGAACAGGACCTCGATCGCTGCGCGAATCTGGTCTTTGGTGGCAGCGCGGTGGACCTCGAAACTGTAGGCATTATTGCGGGTCGACCGGTGCATACCCTTTTCGGTTACCAGCGGTCGCAAAATGACCTGGTGCGGTAACAGTTTCTGAGCAGCAGTGAGTTCAGCGGTCATGAATCGAACCCTTGATTCGCAAACCCCGCAACGCGACGCAATCGCATTCCCACGGGCCGCGAAATTTCCTTCCACACCTGACTTCTCGACAACGATCGAACCAAAAAATCACACTAGGAAACAGCACCTGTCGCACTTCAAGACAGACTCGCGGCGGGCGCTCGCATCGCACGCAATGCGTCGAGAGCGTCTCGGGTAATCAGCAATCGCTGGGGAGATAGCACCTTCAGGGCATTCAATTGCCCTGTCGGCGATACGGTAACGCGGTCGATGTTGCGCGCGCTCTTGTAGACATTGAGGTCGTGATCGGCCGTGGCTACCAATAGGCTGGTGTTGTTTAGTTGCAACGCCTTGAGCACCCCGGCCATGGCCTTGGTCTGCGGGGCCGCAAAGGCCAGCTTCTCAATCACCGTGACCTGTTGGTCGACAATTTTCGACACCACCGCCATTCGCGTGGCTAATTGCAATGCCTTGCGCGGCAGTCGATAGGAAAAATCTCGCGGACGCTTGGCGAAGATGTGCCCGCCGCCTCGCCGCACGCCACTCCGACGCGAACCCGCCCGGGCGTTGCCGGTCCCCTTCTGGCGATACATTTTCTTGGTGCTGCCAGCCACCTCGGCACGCGATTTGGATCGCATGGTGCCCTGCCGCAGGTT
>CAYSXM010000933.1:0-1974 GCA_964434905.1 uncultured Pirellulales bacterium
CTGTTGAGGCCGCCAGATCATGAAATAGAACAGCGCGCCGATCGCCACCATCATGGGCAGCATGCCGGCCAGACCGCCCGAGGGGTCACGCGCTTGGGCTAACAGCGGTTCCACCGATCCCAACATCCGGTTCACAGTCTAGGTCGCTCCGAGGTTTCGGTCGCTGCACAAATTCAATGCCCCAGGGCCCTGCCTCCACGCCCCAGCCAGCGGCGGCCACGGAACGCGTCAGCGACCAGTCGGGGTCGCCAGCCGAACCAACAGCCGGCCCACTGAATTCGCCCCTGGGGGGTGGGCGGTGTTTGAACCAGTTCCGGTCGCTTGCTTTCGGCGAATCCGGACGCTGTGCTGTTCAAACTCTGGCCGGCCCCACCGGTCGTGACCCCGTTCGATCTGCAAAAAAATCGCCTGAACGTGCCGTATGATAAGGGGATAGGAGTCGAGCTACAAGGGGAACCGTTGCCGCGGGGCACTGGCACAAACGCAGTAGAGTAGGCAGCAGAAATGCCGTGCTCTGGCTAGGCAGGTCGGCAGTTCGACGGGGGCTAGGGCATCCCTGGCTGCGGCCCCGAATGCTTCGCGCACCCGCCGTGGGCACACCAAGCGCGCCGCCGCAGCAAGCGAGGCTTCACGATGCCGGGGGGCCCGTCGCTGGCCAGGCTGCTAGCCGGGCTGCCCGAAACGCCTGAAATCGATCCTCCTCGATCGCGCTGCGGGCGGCCGCGAGCAATCGTTGGTAATAGGTCAGGTTGTGCAGGCTCACCAGCACCGGCCCTAGCATCTCGCTGGCCTGAAACAGATGTCGCAAATAGGCCCGGCTGTGTTGGCGACATGCCAGGCAAGTGCAACCCTCTTCGAGCGGTCGGGGGTCGCGTTCGAATCGTCGATTTCTCAGCCGCAATGGGCCCAAATCGGTAAATGCCAGGGCGTTTCTTCCGTTGCGCGTGGGCATGACGCAATCGAACAGGTCTATACCCCGGGCAATCGCCTCGATCAGGTCGAGCGGTCGCCCCACGCCCATCAAGTACCGAGTTTTCGCGACCGGCAGGGCTGGCACCGTGGCCTCGAGTATTCGCAGCATTTCGGCGGGCTCTTCGCCCACGCTCAAGCCCCCCACGGCGTAGCCATCGAACCCGATGTCGACCAAACGTGTGGCGCATTCGATTCGCCAATCGGCGTGGAGTCCTCCTTGGACGATGCCAAACAGCATTTGGCCAGGCCGGGGCGAAACGTCGCGAGCGCGCTGGGCCCAGCGCACCGTGCGGTCGAGTGCGTCGCGCACCACGGCGGGCTCGTTGGGAAGCGCCACGACATGGTCGAGCACCATGGCCACATCGGTTCCCAAGGCCTGTTGGATGGCCAGCGCGCGTTCCGGAGACAAGGCCCACAGGCTGCCATCGATGTGCGAGCGAAACAAGGCGTGTTCTTCCTCCACGCGTACTTGGCCGGCCAAACTGAACAACTGGAAGCCGCCGCTGTCGGTCAGCAGGGGACCGCTCCAGCCGGTGAAGGCGTGCAAGCCTCCGAGTTCGGCGACGACGGCCTCGCCTGGTCGCAGCATCAAATGATAGGTGTTGGCCAACACCATTTGCGCGCCGGTCGAGCGCACCTGGTCTACGCCCAAGCCTTTGACCGTGCCCTGGGTGCCCACGGGCATGAAGGCCGGGGTTTCGACCGGACCATGCGTGGTTTGCAATACGCCGCGCCGCGCGGCCGAATGGGCATCGGTGTGCCGCAGTTGGAAGCCCAGCGCGACGTGGCTCATGGGCTAGTCACCGGTGCTGGAAGAGCGCTGGCACGCGGCGGGGTGCCACGGCTGGATTTTTCCGCGGTGCCCCGTGGTTGGGTTGCCCCGTGGTTGGGTTGCCCTGCCCCAGCGGTCGATGGCTTGCTGTCAGGCTGCCTGGCGGGTTGCCGTTTTGGGGTGCCGGGCCAACGTTTTATCGACCTGCTTGAATCCACCGCACCGGCACA
>CAYSXM010000934.1:0-1973 GCA_964434905.1 uncultured Pirellulales bacterium
GAATCTTCAGCCAGCTCGTGGCCGACGAATACCTGCGACAAACCGGCCGCCAGCGCCGGGTGACAGGAATTCAGTTGGGCTACGAATCGCGCTGCGCGCGCCCCCACGCCTTCGACGTCATGCTGGGCAGCCAGTTGGGCGTCGGCGCCTATCGGGCTCTCGTGGAAAACCGCCTCAATGGGGTGATGGTATCGGTTTCTGGGCAATTGGAACTACACTACGTTCCCTTCGACCAACTCGTCGATCCAGAGAGCCTGGTCACGCTCGTACGCTATGTGCGACCCACCAGCGATTTCCACCGCCTGGCGCGGTTCCTGGAAACCTATGTCAACGAATAGCGATGCCCCGCGCCGTGCGCCACTGGCCCAAGCCGCGGGCCGGCTAGCCCGCGATCGCGCCGAACTGCCAACCAGGCCGCCGTCGCCGTGCGCCACCCGCACCATCTCGCGGAACTTCTACCCACCCCCGGGGTTTCATTCCCCATCTCCAGGGTCGATACTTAGCAGCCCTTTGAAGAATTCGACGGGCTGCTAGCGGGGGAAACGGATTTTGAATTCTAGACAAGGACCGACCATGCATCGCTGCCTGCGCATCGGCTTCGCTGGCCTAGGGTTATTCAGTCTGGTGCTGGTGGCCGGCGCCGCCGAGTGGCCGCAGTTTCGCGGACCATCGGCCGATGGTTTGACCGTAGACCAGCCGCTGCCTGCGACCTGGAGCGGAACCGACCACGTTGCCTGGAAGGTGGCCGTGCCCGGCGTCGCCTGGTCGCAGCCGATCGTCTGGGGAAACCGCATTTTCTTGACGACCGCGGTAAGTGAGAACCAACCCCAGCCCTCGCCGGGCGGTGGGGGACGTGGCCCGGGCCGTGGTCGCACCCGGCCCGAAGGTACCGCGCCCAACTCCGACGCCTCCGATGGTGCGTCGAACGCGGCGCGCCCATTCCGGCTGGTCGTCGCGGAGCAACCACCAGCGGCCAATGCCGAACCCCAGACGCCAGCAGAACCGGCGTCGCCCGACGAGCCACCAGCCGTCGAGCGCCCCCGTTCGCGCGGCGCGCGCGGCGGTCGACCGCAATCGGCCCCCGACGCCGTGTATCGCTGGCTGGTCGAATGCCGCGACCTGGCCACCGGTGAAGTGCTTTGGCAACAATTGGCCCACGAGGGACGACCCAGCATTCCCACCCACCGTACCAATACCTACGCCTCGGAAACGCCGGTCACCGATGGCGAGCGTGTGGTCGCCTATTTCGGCATGACGGGTTTGTATTGTTTCGACCTCGATGGAAAGCCGCAGTGGAGCAAGCCATGGGAAAGCTACCCCATGATGCTCGGCTGGGGTACCGGCAGCTCGCCGGTCTTGTGGGGCGACCTGGTGTACTTGCAGTGCGACAACGACCGTGAATCGTTCCTGGTGGCCTTCGACAAGCGCACCGGAGACGAGCGCTGGCGCGTGCCACGCGAGGAAAAATCGAACTGGTCCACGCCTTACATCTGGCAACATGGCGGACGCGCTGAACTGATTGCCGCCGGCGGACAAAAAATGCGTGCCTACGATCCGACGGATGGGCACCTATTGTGGGAATTGGGCGGCATCAAAGGGCGAAGTTCCGCCTCGCCGATTGGCACCGACAAGCTGCTGTATCTAGGTGTGGGGGGTGGCATGGCCGGACCGGGGCCGCTGTTCGCGGTAACCGCCGGAGCACAGGGAGACATCACCCTGCCCGCCGGAACGACGACCAACGCACACGTTGCCTGGAGCTTGCCGCGCAGCGGCCCTCCCATGGCCTCGCCGCTGGTCTATCAGGGATGCTTGTACGTGCTCGACCAACGCGGTGGCATCGTGGGCTGCTACGACGCCGCAACCGGCCAAGAACACTATCGACAGCGGCTCGACGGGGCCAAGGGCTTTACGTCGTCGCCCTGGGCAGCCGACGGCAAGGTGTATTGCCTGGATGAGGAAGGGCAGACCTTCGT
>CAYSXM010000935.1:0-1972 GCA_964434905.1 uncultured Pirellulales bacterium
TGGTTGGGCGGCAACACAGACCAGAGTGCTCCGCGAATTCGCTCAATTCCAAGATAAAGTTGTGACGGAGCACTAGTGCGGTTTCCCGAGCGATTTGCCGCGGTACACGCCGCGAGCGGATCGTCGGGGGGTCATCTCGCGGAGAGCGCCTGATGCAACGATTTGGGAACCGGTCTGGCAGTTTGTTGATAAATGCCGTCGTGGCATTTTTCAATCTCGCCCAGCGCGGAACACCGCTCCGCGTGGCTCGCAAAACAACGGCTACGTCGCTATTTTGCCATCGCATCCAGGCGACGTCGCAGGCGCGTCGAATGCTTCAACGGGCTGCTAGCAGCAAGATCCTGGTTCTGTCGTGGTGCCTGGCTCTGGGACCGATTTGGCCGGCCGGCGTGGCCATGGCCGATGATCCGAACACCGCGCTCGATGTGCGTTCGGCGTTCTACGTGGGGGGCATCAACAACGACCCTGTCGTCAGTTTTCGCTACTTCCCCCATAGCTGGTTTCGGCACTATTTTCCCGACGAAAATCGCGGCTATTTTAAGACCGAATCGGGTTTCGCCGCACGCACGCTGGAACTCTGGAAGCTGGTCAGCGGAACCGGCGTTTGGCCGCGGGTGCGGCAGGAAGACGCCGCGGACACGCTCTCGATCGTCATCGACCAGGCACCCAAAAAACCGTTGCCGTGGTCGGTCACACTGACCCACCCCATGGCAACCGCCAAGAGCGGCGACGAGGTGGTGCTGCGCGTTACCGCCCGCGCCGACAAACCGCGCACGATCGGTCTGATCTTCAGCCGCAAGCATCCCGACAGCCAAAGATGGAAGTTTCTCGATTGTAAACTGACCGACCAGCCTCAAACGTTCGAGCTGCGCAGCGGGAAGCTCAAGGAGGACGCCACGTTCGATCCGATCATCAACTTGGGTGGCGAGGCGGGTTCGATTTCGATCGAGGCGCTCGAGCTGGTGGGCCACCAGGGCGTTTCCCTTCCCGAGCGACCTTTGCACGAGTTTGTCGACTATTTCTGCAACGCAGCGGGCTATCGCTTTCCCAATCTTTCGCAGACATGCCCGGACGGCGTGGTGCGAATTGCCGCGCTGGGCGATTCGATGACCTTTGGCGTTGGCGTGCAACAGGCCGACGTGTTCACCGCCGTGCTCCAGCGGTTGTTGAACGAGGCGCCGGAGGGTGGCGCGGTGCCTGCCCCGGCTAGTACATCGGGCGCGGCGGGTACATCGGCCGGCAGCGCGGCGGTACCATTGGCTGCCGGCACTGCGGCGCGCTTCGAGGTGTTGAACTTCGGCATCAGCGGCTACTCGACCGATGTCGAACGCAAGGTCTACGAGACCGATGCACAAAAGTACCAGCCGCGCGTGGTGCTGGTGGTGATGTGTACCAACGACAATCTGCCCACCGAGGAAGATCGCAAGCTTTTTACCGACCTGCATGCGATGACCGACATTGGCCCCTATCGCGATGCGGCCGGCAAGCTGATGGCCGAGCGCGGCTTCGGCGGCTGCGTGGCCGAACTGACGGCGCTCGACCAAGAGGTCCGCCGCCATGGCGCTCGGCTGGTGGTGGTGGTGTTCGACCACCTGGGCACCCCGGATTGGGCGCGGATGGCCCAGGAGGTGGCCGTCGCCATGGAACCGTTGCAGGTGCCGGTGGTGACGATCGACCAAGAGTTGCGGGCCGCTGAATGTTTTGGCGACACCAGCAAGGTGCACGAGAAGTACGATGCGCACCCCAACCATCGTGCACATGCCATCCTGGCTGCCAAGCTGGCCACGGTGTTGCGGGCCGAGGGGTTGCTGACCGCGGGACCGACCAAGCCCGACGCGCCCCTTCCGGCCGCCAAGTGACCGGGCGCGTTTCCGGCGACTGGCATGCACAACCTGGGTGCTGGTCGCCTGCGACCCCCGTAACCCCTCACCTGCCTGAATTGGTCTGGGTCATTTCGGCGTATTCGGTTATG
>CAYSXM010000936.1:0-1966 GCA_964434905.1 uncultured Pirellulales bacterium
CCAGGGGGCCGATCTCTCGTTCGAGCAGTTCGCGGATTTCGTCGCCGGCCAACACTTCCTCGGGTCGCCAGTGGCCATCGGCATCGAGCGGCATGAATTCGATGAATCGCAATTCCAGGTCGTGCTGGCGGGCGAATCGAGCGAGGGGAACAATCTCGGTCTCTGACACGCCGCGCAGCGCCACGGCGTTGATTTTCAAGCGCGGAAAACCGGCCTGTTGCGCCGCGAAAATACCGGCCAGTACACGGTCAAAATCGTCGCGACGGGTAATCGCCTGAAATTTCGCCGGCGACATCGTGTCGAGACTGATATTCAAACGCTGGCAACCCGCCTTGCGCAGCGCGGCTGCCTGGTCGGCCAGCAGCACTCCGTTGGTCGAGAGCGCCAGGTCGCGAATGCCGGGAATGTCGGCCAACATGCGCACCAACCGCGGCAATCCGGAGCGGACTAGTGGTTCACCGCCCGTGAGGCGCAGCTTGTCGACGCCCAGCGACGCCGCCACGCGCACCACGCGCACGATTTCCTCGAAACTCAGCAATTCGCGTCGAGGCAAGAACTCCGTCACTTCGGCCGGCATGCAGTAGCTGCAGCGAATATTGCAGCGATCGGTCACGCTAATGCGCAGGCTGGTGTGAACCCGACCGAAACCGTCGACCAGCGGACTGTTCCGATGTGAACCCGTCGCCGTGTTCATGGCCGGGCCTCGCGAATCGAGGTGCACACCGAAGCCTTGCCGGTAGGCAGCGGAGCATTGCCGGTGGGCAGCGGAGCCGAGGCCGCCTGCGAGTCGGGCGTGGGGTGGACCCATTCGGTGCTGCCGTCGGCGAAGTTTTCGCACTTCCAAATGGGAACCACTTCCTTCAACGTGTCGATGATCCACTGGCCGGCCTCAAAGGCCTGCGCACGGTGGGGCGTACTGACCGCCACGGCCACGCTGATTTCGCCCAATGCCAGGCGTCCCAAGCGATGCACGATGGCCAGCCCCACGATCGGCCAACGCTCGCGAGCCTGGCGATCTAAATCAGCCAACGTCGCCCGGGCCAGCGCTTCGTGGGCTTCATAATCTAGCGCCAGCGTCCGCTGCGATCCGGTCAATTCACGAACGGAACCCAGGAACAACACGGCGGCGCCGGCGCGCGACGAGGCCACGTGTTCCAACAACGGTGCCGGGTCGATCGGCTGATACACAAGGTCAACCAAGGGGCACCTTCTGGTACGCGCGCGGGGGTTACGGAATTGCAGTGGGGCCAGCCCCGGCCCACCGCGACACCGGGGCCACGAGCTGGGTTCATTCTAACCGCCGCTGACCGGCGGTATACAAGCCACCTGGTCCTGGTCGGCCAGGGGGTGGTCGTCGCGAACGTACTGCGGACCTACCGCGAACTGCGAGGCATTGATGAGGCCGGCCTGGCCCGGCCAACGAGCAACCAACGCGCGCCGCACGGCCCCCACGGGGGCACGGTCGGGCAATTCGAGCTGGCACTGGTCTGCCCCGCAGACGGCACGCAGTCCGGCAAAAAGCTGTACAGAAACTTTCACGTCACTACCAACTCCTGGCTGGCGGCGGTGAGCTGCCGGGCCACTTCGGGCAGGAACCCGTAGCTGTGGGCCAGCAGTTTCAAGGGGTGCAAAGTGGGCTTGTCGGCCCCCTGTTCCATCTGCAGTTTGCAGGCGCTGCATTCGGTCACCCCCCCTTGAAACCGAGGGTGGCGGAGGTTTGAAATCAATCCCCAGCCGGCGCGCAGGCTGCTGCGAAAATTGTCTTGTTTGAGGCCAAAGGTACCTGCCATGCCTGAGCAACCTCGCTCCACGCGTTCGACGCGTAAGGCGGGAATCAATCGCAACAAGTGCTCGGCAGGGGAGCCCATTTCGAGCGCCTTTTGATGGCAGGGCAGATGGTATGCCAAGGCAGCGGGAACGGGGCGAAGGTCCAGTTTCAGGCGACCTTGGCGATGCATTCGCCAGA
>CAYSXM010000937.1:0-1958 GCA_964434905.1 uncultured Pirellulales bacterium
TGCGCTGTGCGCTGTTTGCCGTGTCGACCGTGCAGGAAGAGGTCGGCTTGCGCGGGGCAAAAACCAGTGCATTTGGGATCGATCCGCAGGTAGGCGTGGCGGTCGATGTGACCCATGCGACGGACTGCCCCACTATCGACAAGAAGCAAGAAGGCGAAGTGCAATTGGGCGCGGGGCCCGTGATTTTTCGGGGCCCGAACATGAGTCCCCGCGTGGTCGAGCGATTGGCAGCCGTGGCCAGGGCGCGCGAATTGCCATTTCAATGGGGGGCGCTCTGCCGTGCTAGCGGAACCGACGCCAATAGCATGCAGGTGAATCGTGACGGCATGGCCACCGGGCTGGTCAGCCTGCCCAACCGCTACATGCATAGCGCCGTCGAAATGGTTTCATGTGCAGATCTCGACCGAACCGCAGACTTGCTGGCTGAATTCGCACTGTCGTTGACGGGCGAGGAAGACTGGACGCCTTAGCGGCCCGTTGAAGAATTCGGCGGGCCCACTCGTAGTACTCTCGCCCGGGCTGCCAAATTGGCACGTTTGCCCGGTGTCAGAGGGCGCCCAAATAGCATTCTGACACGGAGCGAATGATTTTAAGTCGTTGTTTTAACACGGCTTATGGGTTCTCAGTCGGTCTCTTGGCACGCCGGTTGCTAAGTGTAGGAACCGCACATTGCGGGCTGCCAATTGTGGCGGCCCCCGTGGCGCGATGCAGGTGGGCTGTCCCAGACGGGCCGGATACTAGCGCGACTTGTTCTCGCTGGTGCCGTCGGGGTTGGCCTGATCGCGACGGCTAATGCTAGCGGAAGCAGCCCTGCCGAAGATTACTCTGCCAAAGATTACTCTGCCGAACATTACCCCGCCGAACATTGCGTGGCGGCGTGCGAATTGGCCCCCGGCGGGGGAGTATCGCACGCCAACCATTTCACCGAACGAACGGAGGATTTCGCCGTGGCGAAACAAATGGTTTTTGGAGACGAGGCGCGGCAACCCCTCGCAGCTGGTGTGTCGAAACTGGCACGTGCAGTTCGCAGCACACTGGGGCCACGTGGCCGCAACGCAGTGTTGGACAAGGGTTGGGGTTCGCCCAAAATCACCAAGGACGGCGTGACCGTGGCGGAAGACATTGACCTGGAAGACGCCTTTGAGAACTTGGGTGCGCAACTGGTCAAGGAAGCTGCCAGCAAAACCAACGATGTGGCCGGCGACGGCACGACGACGGCCACGGTGCTAGCCGAGGCGGTATTCAAAGAGGGCTTGAAGATGATCGCCGCGGGGGCCGACCCCATGGCATTGTCGCGGGGCATTGGCAAGGCGGTCGACGCCGTGGTCGAGGCGATCGGCAAGCTGTCGACGAAGATCGACGAAAAGAACAAGAAGGAAATAACGCAAGTGGCCACGATCGCGGGAAACAATGATCCCACGATCGGCGAGGTGTTGGCCGATGCCTTTTTCAAGGTCGGCAAGAACGGCGTGATCACGGTGGAAGAAGGGCGTCAGACTGAAACCACGGTCACCGTGGTCGAGGGGATGCAATTCGATCGCGGGTTCTTATCGCCGCATTTCGTGACCGACCAGGACGACCAGACGGCCGAGTTGGAAAACTGCCTGGTGTTGATTTACGAAGAAAAAATTTCGAGCGCCAAGAGCCTTGTGCCGCTGTTGGAAGCGGTGAGCAAGGCCAAGAAGCCGCTGTTGATCATCGCGGAAGACGTCGAAGGCGAGGCGTTGGCGACCTTGGTGGTAAACAAGATGCGCGGCATCTTGAACGTGTGCGCCGTGAAGGCGCCCGGCTACGGCGATCGTCGCAAGGCCATGCTCGGCGATTTGGCCGTGCTGACCGGCGGCACCGCCATCTTCAAGGACCTGGGCATTCAACTCGACGCCGTGAAGCTGTCGGACCTCGGCCGGGCGAAGAAGATTCACATCGACGCCGAGAACACGACCCTCGTCGGCGGCGCC
>CAYSXM010000938.1:0-1947 GCA_964434905.1 uncultured Pirellulales bacterium
GACAGATAGCCGTCGAAAGCACCCGTACTGTCCAGTGCCGATGCCGCCTGTGTGTCGCTTTCGCCTTGGGCAAGTTCCAGTGGCACGAGCCGAAAGTCGATCCCATTTCTCGACAGCCAGGCATTTCCAGCAGTGACCAGCGGGGATGAATTAGCGTTGGGGTGTATGAGGCCAACAAACCGGGTGGTTGTAGAAATGGATCGCACGCGAAACACGTCTTGCATGGTGTTGAGTGTGATTTGTCCGGGCGCGGTGCCCGACCTGCTTCCGTCCAGCAGATGCGCGGTGTCAGTTTGGATCACCTGGTTAGGTGCAGCAAAGCTCAGAAATGCGTTGGAGTATCGGAAAGCCAATAATCTCGTGGACAATCCGCAGCTTCCCATGGCCAGCGCAATTGTAGGCCGGTTGGCGGCTTGCAGGAGGTTTTCCACGGCTACGGAGTCGACGAGAGACTGGGCCATGCCCACGAGCTTGACTACATCGGCGCCGGCTGCCCACATCATGTCGGCCTGTACCGGCAGATCAACCGGCATGCCGGTGAAGTCGTGACGCGAGAGGATCACCTTGGTTTGGCTGCGCTCCAGGGTATCAGCTTCGGCGGCTGAATCCCATTCCAGGTCGATGTATTCGACACCGAGTGCAGCTGCCTGGCGCAGAATGGCCAAACGCTCCGTCTCAGCGCCGCGCCACCGGCCTCCTTCCCGAATTGGGCGGCATGTGACAATTACCGGCATCGAGCGTTTGGCCAACAGGCGCGGCAAGTCGAAGGATCGCATCAAGTCCAGTCGAAGCTCGGCAAGATCAGCCTGGCCGGTAATCTCACGGAGGATAGCCAGCGCCTCGTCAGTGTCAACGGACGAGATAGCAACGGCAAGGTATGTCATAGTAGTGAGATCGAAGGATGGGTAGGCGGCTGTCGAAAGCCGGAAGACTCGTGGGGGGAGCAGGTCGCAGTAGGCGCCATGTGCCTGCAGCCGGACCCTATTTTACGCCAGGCCATCGGAATGGGCAAGCACAAATTTGCTTCGATCAACGCCAATACCATTCGAATCAGAAACCCCTGCGTGAGCGTACACGCAGGGGTTCTGAGATAGCGGATGCTTTCGTCGCCTGGCTGTGGCGTCGTCGTTTCTTTTGCTCGGAGGTTAAGTCTGTGGAGATCTTCTCGATGCGAGCTTGTGGGTCCTATGGTTGACCTGGCTCGACGCCTGGCGCCGTGGGTGGTTGCTGCGATCCGGACCCGTCGCCAGACGGGGGTGGAATCTCGGAGCCTGAACCACTACCGTTTCCAGGGATGATTTGGATCGGCGCCGCGGCTCGGTAGCGGCCGTTGGCGGTTGTGCCAACCACCCACACAGATGGTTGAGATTGCAGCAGCGGGCTGTCCGGGAGCTGGATCGTCGTCTTGAAGCGGCCATTGCGGTCGACCTTAGCACGCACGAGCACGTTTTGTGGATCAACGCGGCCGTTGCGCGGATTGGGTTCGGCCGTGAGCGAGATCAGCACGTTTTCGCCTGCCGGCCACGACGAGCCGTTGAGCGTTACCGAGTCGCCGATTGCTGCAGACTTTGTGGAGAGTTGGATCGATGGCTTGCCGGGCGCCGGCTTGGCCGGCTTGGTCGCGGTAGGAACCGGCTGTGGTGGAATGCGCGTCGGCTGTGGCCGTGGACGAATTGGCGCCGGATTGGGCGGATCAACCGGTTCGATCACAGGCGTGTCCGTTGGGGTAGGCTCGAACGTGGGCGTGTCCGTGGGAACCGGAGTGGCTGTTGCGGTGGGCTGTGGTGTCGGCGTCGATGTGGGCTCGGCCGTTGGTGTGTCGGTCGGCGTCGGAGTCCACACGGGCTCGTCGGTCGGCGTCGCCGTTGGTTCCTCGGTTGGCGTATGAGTCGCTGTCGCCGTTGGTGTGGACGTTGGTTCCTCGGTCGGCGTGCGGGTCGCGGTTGG
>CAYSXM010000939.1:0-1946 GCA_964434905.1 uncultured Pirellulales bacterium
GGGCGTTGGCGTAGGCCACATGGCGCTGATACGACGACAGCAGCGCGCGAGCCTCGGTGCGAATCAACTCAAGCTCGGAGTCGACCCGCGAAGTTGCCGCAGCTCGGGCGTAGTTGGCCAAACGCTGGTCAACGTTGGCGCTGTCAATCACCTGATCCAGTTCGTCCTTGGCCAGGCCGTAACGCAGAGCGGCAATTCGCACCTGCGTCAGTACCGCCATCGCCTGCGACATGCGCCGTGTATCGTCGACCGCGAACTGCGCGTCGCGCTGACGGTTCAGTGCCGGAATTGACGCCAGCTTGAACAGGTTGGCCGACAGCCGTACGCCACTATCCACCCAGTTCTTGTTCACCAGAAAGCGGTTGGAGTCGTGCTGCAGGCCCACATCGAACGAAATACCGGGCAAGGCCGAAACCAGCGCGCGACGCGCATCGTTGGCCGACACCCGTTTGCGGTAGTCTTCTTCACGCAACTCGGGTCGCTGCAGCAGTGCCACTTCCTCCAGACGGCCGATGTCGTTGGGTGACGTGGGCAGCTGTGCGTCCGGCGAGTCAGCCAGGGTGAAATCGGTGCCCGGCGGCAGATTCATCAGCGCCAGCAGCTCGGCCCGCGCCAGTTCCAGGTCTTGACGCCTGACCTGCAGCAACGTGGTCGAATCAAGCAAGGCTCGCTGATAGGCCAAGGCCTGCGCCTGCGGCAGCAGACCCTGCTGCTCGATCTGACGGGCACGAGCCAGCGCCACCTTGGACTTCTTCATCAAGGTGTCCATCTGGGCCACCAGACGTTGTGCACCCAAGGCCCGCCAATAGGCGATGCGCACATCCTGCATCAGGTTCTGCACCACCTTGCGCTTGCGCTCTTCGGCGATCAGCACCTGATCGGCAGCCATCTTGGAGCGGAAGTACGAAACGCCGAAGTCCAGGATATTCCACGAGAACTCGATGCTGGCCAGTTTGCGACTACGCTCCAGCGTGGTGGTGGACGGCACCCCGGCTGCGTTGACGTAGGCCAGTTCGTTGTTGCGATGCACGTAACCGGCGTTGGCCAGCAAACGCGGAAACATATCCCATTTGGCAACGTCCAGCGATCCGACCGCCAGCGACTCTTCCATCATTTTCAGACGGTAATCGAGGTTGTACTTGACCGCGCGCGCCGCGACATCGGGCAGCGTCAAGGGCCCGCGAACGGGCTCCTGATCGGAATACATCTTGGAGCGGTCGACATCCACCCGCGCCTTGATCTCCTGTTCGGTCACCGGAACCGGGCGGGTGGCACAACCCGCCAGCACCACCATGGCCAGTACCAGCACGGCCGGAGCACCCTTGCGGGCGTGGTTGATTCGATTCATGTGTTCCATGGGCTCGTCCTCGGTTTCGTCGGAACAGGTCAGCATTCACGTGGGTTGGCAGGTCTGGGCGCCGCTTTGACCGGCGCTTTGAACCGCTGTTTGGCCAGGTCAATCTGCTCAGAAAAGCGTTTGGTCGTATCACTGCCCGCGGGCAGCAAGACGGTTCGGTTGCCCAGGGCCTTCTTCTTGGCCTTGGGTTTGGGATCGGGCGCGCAATCCTCGGCGCGTTTCACTGCAGCCGCGCGTACCGGAGCCACATCGACGCGGCCCGCCACGCGCTCACCCTGCTGGGGTTGGGGCACCAGCGCCAAGGGTGACAACTCGTCAAATTCAACCGGCGGCGTTGATCGGGCGACCCGCTGATTGTTGAACTCCTGCTCCTGACGCGATGACGTTGTCACTTGCCGGATCAGTTCGCCAGGACTTGGGGGAGCCGGATCGATCAACAGCGTTGGCGGCGGATCGAGACTGGATATGGGCGGTGGTTCGCCGGTCGGTGGCGGATTGCCCGGTGGGTTTGGCGGCGACGGCGGGCCAGCCGTCGGCGGAGTTCCTATTGGCGGCAGCCCTGGAGGCAGCGGGGGCGGAATGAAACTGG
>CAYSXM010000940.1:0-1944 GCA_964434905.1 uncultured Pirellulales bacterium
GCCTTGGCCGCGGCGCTGGTGGTTGGCTCGCAACTTCGTTTGGGCTATCCACAGTATGTGTGGTTTAGCGGCCTGGCAGTCGCCTGGTACGTGGCCTTTCTGATCGCCACCGAGGGGCATGCCTGGCGCGGAGTGTGCCTGGTGGCGGGGGCCCTGCTGGTGGGAGTGCTGGGGGGGGCTGTGCAGTGGATGCCGACGTTCGATGCGCTGACGGCGTCGACCCGGCAAGCCGGCGATCAACAATTTGCGATCACCGGGTCGCTCGATCCTCGCAACCTGAGCCAATGGTTGGCGCCGTATCTGTTTCGCTCGCGCGTATGGGGCGACAACACGCACGAACTGGGAATGTATTGCGGTGCCGCGCCCGTGGCGCTGGTGTGGTGGTTGGTGACTCGCGAGCGGCCCGCCGGGCGCGCGGGCGCGCTCGGGCTAGCCGCCCTGGTGTTGGGCGCGGTCGCCGTGCTGTATGCGCTGGGGGGTTACGGACCGTTGGTGCGTTGGTTAGCAATGCTGCCCGTGGTGGGCCAGTTTCGCTTTCCTTGCCGGGCGATTGTGCTGGTGCATTTCGCTATTGCCCTCGCGTCGGCCGTGGCGTGGCACGAGTTGACCGTCGAACGAACGCGGTCACGCGTCCAGGTGGGCCGGGTTGGGCCCATGGTGGCCTGGATCGCGTTGGCCTGGGCGACAACGATCGTCGTGCTGTGGCGTAGCTCGGGCGAACAACTGGCGACGCCGTGTCTGGTGTTGTTGGGGCCGGTGTTGGCTACAATCGCGGCGCTGCTGATTGAAGGTTGTTCGCGCCAAGTGCGTTGGGCACCCGTGGGGCTCGTCGTCTTCACGGCCGTCGATCTGGGGGCCTATGGCCTGAGCTATGCCGCACTGCCGGTCACGGGCACGTTGAACCAAGCCTTGGCGGCCACGCCTGTTCCGCCCGGCCCTAGTGGTCCACGCGTGGCGCTCGAATCGTTGGGCCCGCGCGGCCGTTTTTCGGCTACCGGTAATCGCTTGCCTTTGTTGGGTTGGCCGCGGCTCGATGGCTACGCGGGGTTATTGCCGTCGCGCCGGCTCGACTATCGTGATCCCTTGGCACTGCGTGTTGCGTCGGTCTCGTGGGTGGGTCGGGGCGTCGCCGCGCTTCCGGCTGGCTTATTGCCTGTCGACAGTTGTTGGGCCCGCGTGGCAGAGCCGCTGGACCGAGTGCGCTGTGTATCACAGGTGCAAGTGACCCGGGACGAGCGAGCCGCCTTGTCCCACGTCGATTTGGCCACCACGGCCCTAGTCGACCACCCGGTTCAGCTCGACGCAGGGCCATCGGGCACGGCGCGGCTCGTGCAAGACCGGCCCGGACATCTGCGAATTCACACTGCGGCCACGGGTCGTCGGTTACTGGTCGTGGCCGACAGCTTTCACGCCGGGTGGCTGGCGCGGGTCGATGGTCGGCCGGCCGCCGTGATACGCGCTAATGGCGATTTTTTGGGTTGCGAGGTACCGGCCGGCGAACACATGGTCGAACTGGTGTTTGAACCACGAAGCCTCGCTGTGGGCCGAAATCTGTCGCGTGGCGGAATCGCGTTGGCAGCGATCTGGCTCGCGGCACCGCTTGCGATTTGGGGTTACCGCCGGCGGTCGCAGCGCCCCACAAGTTTCTTGAGCCCTCTGACAGTCTTTCTGAACGCCGAACGATCGTTACCCGCGTGCGCTAGATCACGCCGAACTACGTGAAACGAGAACCGATCATGCCCAACTGTACTGGAAGCCCGTTGAATAACACCTTGAGCGTGGTGCTGCCGGTTTACAACGAGCAAGATGTGCTCGAAACGTTGTACGAGCGTCTGGCGTCTGCGTGTGGCGCGACTGGTCTCGATTGGGAGTTGCTATTCGTCAACGACGGCTCGAGCGACGCCAGCCAGCGCACGCTCGATTGGCTGGCCGCGCGCGAACCTC
>CAYSXM010000941.1:0-1943 GCA_964434905.1 uncultured Pirellulales bacterium
TGTTCGAGGACACCCGCACCCTGCTGAGCCGGTATCTAGATCCGCGCCAGTTGGAAACGATCGAAGGTAACCTAGTGCGCATGGGACCTGGCACGGCGACGCCCAGCCCGTCGCCACCTTCCGACGCACCAGTTCCGCCTGCGAACTCCGAAGCGCCGTCTTCCCCGACCGATACTGCGCCGGCAGCGCCGACGGAAGCAGCGCCGACGGAAGCAGCGCCGACGGAAGCAGCGCCAACAGAGGCAGCGCCAACAGAGGCAGCGCCAACAGAGGCAGCGCCAACAGCAGCGCCGACGGAACCAACTCCTCCGGCAACGCCCTAGCCGTAGAGCAGGTTCCTGCCCTGCGCGGCTACCCTACGCCGTTGAACTGGTAAACGCCGTGCGACACCTAAGATGGCAGGCAGGAGCCTGCGCTACGCACGAAATACATCTACCACGACGGTAAACATTCTGTCGCCGTTCGATGCCACTCCAGCCTGCGGTCGCCGGTCTCAATTCCAGCGGCGGAACATTTCGGCCACCAGCGCGCCAAAACCGGCCAACGCCAGCCCCAGTCCAGCGAGCAACGTCCACCGCAGCCAACCGGAAGACGCGGGATGGCGCGCGCGGGGAACCCCGGGGGCATCCAACACCAATCGAATCGTTTCCTCACGATCTTGTGCCACGGGAGAAGTCGATTGCGAAGCTTGGCCAGGGGAGGCTTCGGGCAGAACCTCACGAATAACGAACGACGGCTGCGTATCCGATTCAGGCTCATGCGCGCCTGGCCAGCCGACATTCGACGCCATGGCGGTCGATGTGTCGCCCTGGGCCACTCCACCGGCCGCCGCGCGCGCGGCGTCGAGCCGGGCCCAGGGTGCCAGCCCTTCGATCACTTGTTCCCCGTGGCCGATGCGGCGTGCCAGGTCCTTGGCCATCATGTCGGCCAGCACATCGACAAATTCATCGCTCAGCTCTGGGTTCAACCGTCGAGGATCTAGCGGTTGCAGGTGGCAGTGCGCGTGGGCCTTGTCGCGGGTGGTCCCGCCTGGAAAAGGCACCTTGCCTGTCACCGCGTAGTACAGCGTGCAACCCAGGCCATACACATCGCTGCCGGGGCCAATCTGGCTCGGCGCGGCAATTTGCTCTGGCGACAGATAGTCTGCCGTACCGACGATTTTTCCAGGATGCGGATCGTCGGCCGCCGTTTCGCCAAAATAGCCCACCAGCCCCAGATCGGAAATCTTGACCAGGCCTTCGGGGGTGACCAGCAAGTTGCCGGGTTTGATGTCGCGGTGGATCATTCCTCTGGCGTGGGCATGTGCCAATCCTTGGGCTGCCTGCGAGATGATCGAGGCGGCGGCCTGCATCGACAGTCGACCACGTTGGCGCACCAGTTTGCGCAAGTCAGCCCCCGGCACGTATTCCGTCACTAGAAAATGCACGTTGCCATCGCGACCTGCATCCAGCGCCCGCACGAGATTGTGGTGGTCTAGCTGGGCCTGGGCGCGAATCTCGCGATGGAAGCTGGCGATTGCCTCGGGGCTCGACCGATGACGCGGCAGCACCTTGACCGCCACGATGCGGCCCATGATGGTGTGCTCGGCCTTGAATACCTGCCCCATGCCTCCTTGTCCCAGCGAATCGAGCATCTGGTACGGACCAAGATTGAACTTGGATCGCCCGTGCCGTAGTTGCTCCACCTGCCAAGCGTTCAGCAAGCCGGTGGCCACCAGGTAGGAAGCCAATTGGTCGGCCGAAGGCAAGCCTTGCTCAGCCGATCGGATTTGCGCCGTGACCGTTGCCGGGGAGACGCTTCCGGCCGCCGCGGCAGAACCGGCGTCTCGTTCGGCTTGGGCCAATTGGTCAGGGCGCAGCAAGCCACTGGCCAATAGCGATCGGCGAAATACCGAGAGATTCGTTTCGCTCATGGCAACTCAGGTAGGCAACAGGCCGCCCAAC
>CAYSXM010000942.1:0-1943 GCA_964434905.1 uncultured Pirellulales bacterium
CCAACCACTTACGTGTTGGGCGGTCGTGCTTCGTCACCCCAAATTCTTGGTGTGAAAAAGCACTAGGCCGTTTTGGGGGCAGGGTGGGGTCGAAGCCAGGTTTTTTTTAACCAGTTGACAGATTTTTTAGGCCACCGCGAACTCTCCTTCGTAAGGTTCGTAGGAAACATGACCACTACGTTGTCCGCAGCAGGCCGTCTCGTGGCGACCTCGCCTACCGTGCCAGACCGTTCCGACGAGGAACTTTTGTTGCGGTACCGAGACGCCGGAGAGCGCGAAGCGTTCGAGGAGTTGGTCCACCGGTACGAGCGCGAGTTGTACGGTTACCTCCGCAGGTTCTTGGGCGACACGGCGCTGGCCGAAGACGCCTTCCAGGGCACGTTTTTGCAAATCCACTTGCGGTGCGACCAGTTCGAGGAAGGCCGGAAGTTCCGACCCTGGATGTACACGATTGCCACGAACCAGGCCATCGATGCACAGCGGCGGACCCGTCGGCACAAAATGGTAAGCCTCGACCAGCGCAATGTACGGGGCGACCAGGACGAGGTGGGGGCCCTGATCGATATGCTGTCCGACGCCGAGCCTTCGGCCGTTGAACAGCTCGACTCCAATGAACGCCGAACTTGGGTGCAAGCCGCCGTGGCGGCGCTGCCCGAAACATTGCGAGCCAGCGTGAACTTGATTTACTACCAAGGCTTGAAATATCGAGAAGCGGCCGACGTGCTTGGCGTGCCGGTGGGAACCGTCAAGAGCCGTCTGCATGTCGCCCTGCTGCGCCTGAACGAGGCGTGGCGTCGCGACGACCGGCCAAACGAGGCATAAACCATGCGTGAGCACCTGCTCGGCTATTTGCTGGGGGCCTTGGAGCCCGCCGAGTGTGAACAGGTAGAGCGCCATCTCGACGAGCGCCCCGAGCTGCGCCGCGAGTTGGAATTGTTGAGCCTGAGCCTGGCCCCCTTGGCGGCCGATCGAGCATCGCCCGAGCCGCCCGCCGCGCTGGCCCGGCGCACCTGCGACTATGTGGCGCTGCGGTCCGCCACGCTGGCTTCGTCCAACGAGCGCCATGCCGACACCAGTTGGCGGTTGCAAGACCTGGTGGTGGCGGCCGGCATTTTCCTCGCGGCCGGCATGCTGTTTTTTCCGGCGGTGCATCACAGCCGTTTCCAGTCGCGTTTGGCGGCCTGTCAAAACAACCTGCGCGCCATCGGTCAGGCGCTGGCCCTGTATAGCCAAAACCAGGGAGATTACTTCCCCTTCGTGCCCCCCCAGGGCCAATGGGCGCGCGCCGGAATCTACGCTCCTACCCTGATCGACAACGGGTTCTTGAGCGAACCGCGGGCTGTCGTGTGCCCGGAATGCCCGTTGGCCGCCGAGGCGGACTTTCAAGTGCCCAGCCTGGCCACGCTCAGCGCTGCCAGCGGCGCGGCCTTGGCCAGCTTGCACCGAGTGATGGGTGGCAGCTACGGCTATACGTTCGGCTACCAGGTCAACGGGCGCTATCAGGGCACGCGCAATTGGGGTCGGCCGAATTTTGCCTTGGTGGCCGATGCCCCCACGTTCGCCGCGCTGGGTAGAGCCAGCATGATTCACGCCAGCCAAGGCCAGAACGTGCTGTTCGAAGATGGCCATGTGACCTTTGTTCGCGGCGACCAGGCCGACACGGCCGGCGACCGCTTCTTTGTCAACGACGCCGGAGTGGTGGCCGCCGGCAGCCAGCCCGACGACTCGGTGATCGGTCCGAGCGACGCTGCCCCGGTGGAGTTCATCGTCAGCCCGGCCACTGCGTTGCCGCGCTGACAGTCCGTCGCAAGTTGCCCGCGCTAACAGCCGTAGTAGCCGTAGACATCTGAGCCACGGCGTCAACTGTCGGTTGGTGTGAGGGTGGGGGCAAGGTAGGCCAGCAGGGGTGAGTTTTTGGCCCTCAGGCTGGCGACGTAACGTGC
>CAYSXM010000943.1:0-1943 GCA_964434905.1 uncultured Pirellulales bacterium
GCTGGGCATGGAACACGAGCGACTCACCTATTTCCACGCCGGACGCGACATGCGATTGACCGACGTCGCTGGCCACGTGCTAACCGAACTGGTCGGCTGACCACATCCCGCCCGGCGCCCACACGACCTCGCGCCACGCGCCGCTTGTCTGGGCTTTCAGAACGTTCATACCCGGTCGCCCCGAAGTGGCTAGCAGAACGCACATCGTCGTACTGGACGGCGGGCTCTTTCCGTGAGAATGCGCGGCGCTTCGGGCGATTCCTGCCAGGTTCCGCTTGCTTTACACCTGGCCGGAGATCTCTTCGAGAGTCGTCGCCAAGGGCTTTTCCTTACGGTACTTCGCGCGATTCAAAACACCGTTTACATGCTGAACACCCGAACCCGCGCCGCGACGATATGGCCAACATCGAAACGGCAACGCCAGAGGCATGACCCTTGCCTGGCGTAAGCCCGGATGATTCATGAACTTCGTCGAGAGGAGTCGAAAGTGTTGCGACGGAAGGGAAAACCGCGATCAGATGCCACTGGCGTTGCCAGTGCTCCGAAGCGTGTTGGCGTATTCGTGAGCCAGGGGCGATTGCGGTTCGACGCAGCAGACGCGACGCGTTCGCTTCCGCAGCAAAAGGCTCATGAACAATTCGGGTTCAACCCACTTCCGACGGCCGTAAACAGGTTCCTGACCCCCTCGCAATTCTCTTTGCAGATCCCCTGGGATGGACGCTGCATCGCTGGTTTCTCCACCGATTCGTCTCTACATTGAATGCGTACGGACTCAATCCAAAAGGAACCGCCGTTGCCTCCCCCAGTGCCCCTATGCGTCGTGGAAACGGCCGTCTATGCCGACAACCTGGAGCAGGCCACGGCGTTCTATCGCGACGTGTTGCTGCTCGAACCATGGGGTAGCGAGGCTGGCCGCCATGTTTTTTTTCGCGCCGGCCAGAGCATGCTCTTGATCTTCCGCCCCGCCGCCACCCAAACCGGCGAATCGCTCCCAGCACACGGCACGCGCGGACCGGGCCACTTCGCCCTCGGCATCGCCGCCGAATCGTACGACGCCTGGCGCGCGCACCTGGTCGCACACGGCGTGGTCGTGGAACAGGAAATCGCCTGGCCCCTGGGCGGGCGATCGATCTACTTTCGCGACCCGGCGGGTAATTCCGTCGAACTCATCACCCCTGGCGTCTGGGGCCTGCCAACCGGATGGTGAAGCCACGCCACTCGCCCGTCGAACAGCCTGGCAGCGCGCGCAGTGTCCGGTTCACGCTGCCCGCCCTCCTGGCGGCCATGTCGCTGGTCGCGGCGCTCTTGGCCTACGCGCGCCACGCCGGCGCGCCGGGTGCCCTGCTCCTCGCTTGCGACTGCCTGCTGCTCGGTACGCTGCGATCCGGCGCCCGGCCCACCGCGCCGTATTCCGCGCTGGTCGGCGCCTTGGTGGCCGCGCTGATGGCCACGCTAGTCGCCCGCGCGCAAGCTCACGGGGCGCCCTGGTCCTGCCTCAGCGGCGCCGCGCTCGGCGGCTGGCTGTCTCTAGCCGCCCTGCAAGAACCCACCCAGCAACCACCGAAAAACTGGGAAGCCTCGATCTGGCTGTGGGCGCCCCTATTACTCGCCGCGCACTTCGCGCATTGGTCAGGCAACCTGTAGTGGCCCAGGCCGCACGGTGAAGCACCAGGAAAACCAGGAAAACTGCAAGGTCGGGGTCTGAAATCTTTTCAGCCAAAAACTCACTGCATTCAACGAACTTCCGTCTGCCGAAATCAGGTTCCTGCCCCCCCTGCAATTGACCGCTACCTATTCGGCCCGCAAGCGCCTGCCAGCCGCGCAAAAATAACGGCGGAGACCGAACTGAATTGGTCTCCGCCGGGCGCTACCACAAGTTGAAGGCGCAAACTAGTGCTTTGTCACACCAAGAATTTGGGGTGACGAAGCACGACCGCCCAACA
>CAYSXM010000944.1:0-1941 GCA_964434905.1 uncultured Pirellulales bacterium
ACCCATGGGGTCCAGCGCCTTACTTGCGCCCGAACCATATTCGGAGTCATTCAGTTTGGTGGTCTTGCCTTTGGCCGCGTCGACCAACTCCATTGCTCTGTCTTTGACCAACCACGTCGGCCGGGTCCACGACCTTGTCCCTGGCGACATGGCTCCGGGTCTGATTGTGCGTAGGCACACACGGTAAGCGGTCACAACCACATGTGCGTAGCAGGACACTGAGTCCATGTTCGCGTCCCGCCGTTGTGCCGCGATTTCTTAACGGCGCTTTCGCAGGGAACGGACAAGTTCGGAGCGCATGAACTCTTCGCCGCCAGGCATGTTTTGCGGGATCCTGACCAGAGAATCTCGGAGCAGATCGAGGGGGAGCCCGTCGCGGTTGCCGTTGGCCAGTGCCCACCGGACGGCGGCCACCACACCGTCCTGCTGGCACAGTTGTTCGACCTCCTTGGTCACCGACCGCCTGTGCATCATCCCCGCCGCGCTGCTCGCCCAGACCCCTACCGCGATCGACTCCAAGTTCAGCAGGCCAGCCAGGTTGTGGGCTGGCCCCTTCATGAAAGTCTTGGACGCGCGACAGTCGGCAAACGTCAGCACACCGTCAGGCCGCCGAACGCTTGCTACCTCTGCCGCGATCACCTCGGCTGCCCGTCCGCCGGCCGCCTCCCCGGCCAGCCGGATCAAGGCGTCGCCTTGATCCGGAAATCCGAGTGCGGCCGCAGACATTCCGCTACCCGAAGCCGGTGCCTCCGGGCCGAGCGAGTGATCTTCGGCAACAACGGAACTGGTGGAGGCCAGATTCGCGCGGCCGAGTTTGGATTCAAGGCTGCCCAGCTTGGCGCGCAGCTGTTCGGCGCGCTGCCCTGCAGAATTCAGTACATCGTCGTCGGCCGGCCGAATCGAAATGCCATGTGCCCGTGCTGTGTCCTGTAGGCATTGGTTCACCGCCGGGTCGGCCATGACTAGCGCGGCAAGAATGCCTGGCGTCAACTGGCGACCGCGTCGGATCGTGCCTCGATATTCAACCTCGGCGGGGATACGCACGTCGGCATGCCGATCGAGTTGTTCTTTGACCGTCGCGACCACCAGTGTCAGCAATGCCTTCGAAAGTGCATCGAGGACCCGCCGGCGGCCGGGGAACCACGGTAATGGGAGCGTGTTGATCTGCTGGATCAAAGCGTCTGACAACAGGTAGTCGACAACATTGCGGGTGCGGACTTCGGTTACCGACGCCCACTCGATCGCATCGTGGTCGATCTCGATGGTGTGCTCGGTAATAGCCAAACCACCATATCGGTCGAGGTTGCGGACAAGGCCACGGGCGGCGCTAGGCACGCGGGGGTGCTCTGCAAGCAGATCGCCGATTCCGATCGACCACCGACCCTGCACCGGGCCCGGCGACGGTCGGCGGCTGGCCAACAGGGCCTGCAGTCGGCTGACCTCTTCGGCGACGTCGGCATCAGTTGCGGTCTCTTCGCTGTCTGCGGGCTCCGAATTCGTCGGTGTGGCACGGTTCGCTGCGAGCTGTTCGAGTTGCTGCATACCCGCCTGCGACGCCTGTTGCGCCACCTGCTTCGCATCAACGAGACGGCGCCGAAAACCTCCGAGTTCTGGCATACATTTCCTCCTGCGAATATCAACTGGCCGCTACCACGGCCTTGCACCCAAGTAGTGGACACGGGTGTTGTCGGTTCCGGGACTGCCATCACGCCGAACCTCAAACCGATCCCCCACGCACACGCCGCTTCGCGTCCACAGACTTCTCGCTGGCAAAGGTCTACCAGATTGCCCCGGATTAGGCTGGGCAACGGACTACTCCGCTGATCAATGTGCTGTTACAGAGTGCCAGTCTAATCAGCGAACCAAAATTGCCTAGCATGTTTTCGACTGGGGTTCCCCAGAAATAGTGGACATCTGAGATGGCGGGACGGTGGTCCCGTG
>CAYSXM010000945.1:0-1937 GCA_964434905.1 uncultured Pirellulales bacterium
TCACTTTGGGCGAGTTGTTTGCTTGGATTATCGGTTGGGACCTGATCTTGGAATACGCGATGAGCTGTGCCACCGTGGCCTCGGCCAGCGCGGGCTATTTGAACAAGTTTCTCGCTGCCGCTGGATTGCCTGAAGTGCCCTATCATCTGGCATCGCATCCCTTCACCTCGGCGGTGGTAGATGGCGCTGTGGTGCGCCCCTGGTTCAACTTGCCGGCCGTCGCCTTGGTGGCCGGCTGCACCGCGCTGCTGGTGCTGGGCATTCGCGAAAGCGCTAACGCCAACGCCGTCTTGGTGCTCATCAAGGGAGCGGTGGTGCTGTTTGTGGTCGCAATTGGTTGGCGGTTCGTGGAAACGGCCAACTGGTCGCAGATACCCGTTGACCGACGGCATGCCACTATGGCAACGCTCGACCCCGCGGCCGGCTGGACGCCCACTGCGCAATTGCGGACCGTCGACGACCGTCTGCGCTCTCCCTTCATGCCCTATGGACTGTCCGGCGTGCTAGCGGGTGCTTCCATCGTGTTCTTCGCGTACATCGGTTTCGACGCCATTTCCACCCATGCCGAAGAGGCACGCCGCCCGCAGCGCGACGTCCCCCTGGCGATCTTGCTGACGTTGGTCATTTGCACGGTGCTGTACATCGCCGTGGCGGTGGTCATCACCGGCATGGTGCCATATCACCAGATCGACACCTCGGCACCGCTGGCGGCCGCCTTTAGCCAGCGCTATGCGCAGCACCCCAGTTGGACCTTGCGGCTGTCGACGCTAATTATCGCGGCGGGCGGATTGGCCGGCACCACAAGTGTGTTGTTGGTGACGTTTTTAAGCCAAGCGCGGATCTTTCTGGCCATGGCCCGCGATGGCCTGCTGCCGCCGGTATTTTCCCAGGTTCACCGACGTTTTCAAACGCCCCATCTGGCCACCATGTTGACCGGCGGCGTGATCGGGCTGGCGGCGGCGATCACGCCGATCGAAAAACTGGAAGAGATGGTCAACATTGGCACACTCTTGGCATTCATCGTGGTCTGTGCGGCGGTGCTGATGCTGCGTCTGCAGCGACCCGACGCGCCACGTCCTTTTCGCTGCCCCGCGGTGTGGCTCGTCGCCCCGGCCGGCATCGCCGTGAATCTATTGATGATGGCGTTCTTGCCCTGGGACACCTGGCTACGGCTGTTTGTGTGGCTGGCGCTGGGGTTGGCCGTTTATTTTGGCTATGGCTTGCGCCGCAGCACGCTGGGGCGAGCGCTGTGGCAAGAATTCCGCGAACACGGTCTGTCGCCTTCCGACGCCCCGCTGCCCCGCGATCGGTAGTGCCCAAGCGGAAGCCGCTCGTCCGGGGTTTGGCCGACAACCACGGGCTGCTACTGGTCGCCAGCGGCCTGCCGGCCCGCGGCGCGGCGCTCGCGCAGCGCTGCTTCAAGCCGGTCGGTTGGAACACCGAGGAATTGGATGAATCGCAGCGCGGCCGGATCGTCGGGCAGGGCCAGGGCCACCGCGGCGTAAACGCTGACCAATTGAGCCTTCGACGCCATCCGCAAATCGCTCAGGCGGCGCGCCCCTTCGAGCCGCCATGCCTCGCTCACCAGGTTCAGTGCCAGCGTATTGAGGGCGTCGTAGCCAATGCGAAAGGCCTTCGCGTTGGCCCGTTTGTCGCCCAGCAGGGGACGCATTACCGACCCCGCCTCGGGGCTGTGTGCGGCCCCCAAATAGTGTCCTAGTTCATGCACGAGCACCTCCAGTCGTTAGGCTTCGCTTTGTTGCTTGGGCCACTCGCGAATCAGCAGGTACGGATAAAACGGCGCGGGAATGCCGCCCAACTTGGTCGGTCCACGCCGTACCTGATATTGGCTGCTGAACCCAATCGCCAGCGCCGCAGGAGCCGGTTCGGCCTCGTTGACGAATTCGGCTAGCGATTGCTCGAACTGCAACACGTTG
>CAYSXM010000946.1:0-1937 GCA_964434905.1 uncultured Pirellulales bacterium
TGTTGGGTCTTCCAGCGCAAGGAGCGCACTTTTCAAGCTGGCCCGGCGCTCAGCCGGTTGAGCCGCCGGGGTTTCGGCGCCGGATAGTCTCGATAAAACCATGGGTCTCCTGAGAGGCCTGATACCAGGCGCTACCGCCAGTAGAATGTCCGTGTTTCGCTGCGGGGGCTGATTTCGATGACTTCGCCAGCGGGACCGAGACGACGGACTTGAACTGACCAACTACCGAGGCGGTCGGGTGGTTGTGCCGCGTCGAAAACCCATTGTGGCACCTTGTATGATCCGGAGGTCACGTCGGCTTCGGCGAATCCTGTTTCACCGTTCAGCATTTTGAAGCTAATCAACACGTGGTAGGTGTCGCCGTTGCTTACGCCGAGCACGGGCTGCCAGGTTAGGATGGGCAGTGTGCCGGAACTGAAGCCGTCGCCATTCAAAGGCGAGAGCAGGACGGGGGCAGATAGCGCGACCACCGTCGTAGGCTCGGGCACCGGTGTGGGTGTTGGCTCGGCGGCAGTCGTTGCCGTTGGGACTGCAACAGTCGGCTTGGTTACTGCGCCACCTGCCGGTGGAATGCGCAGTTTCTGGCCAACCTGCAGAATGTCGTTGGGCGACCGGCCATTGTAGTTGGCAAGCGCTTCTTGGGTCATTCCAAAACGCCTGGCGATGGAGAACCAGTTGTCGCCGCGTTGTACTGTATAAGTTTGAGCGATAGTAGTGGCAGCCGTTTGCGTGGCGGTGGCTGTCTTTTTCGGACTGATCTGGGTAGTGGGTGTCTCGTCCGTGCTTGGGGATGGAATCTGCAATGTCTGGTCGACCTGTAGAATATCGGACGGCGTCAGCTCGTTGGCGGCGGCCAATTCCTCTTGGGTGATGCCGTAGCGTTTGGCAATGTTGTACCAATTGTCGCCCGATTCGACGACGTAGGTTGCGCCGTCCGCTGCGGAGGCTGACGCTTTTGTTCTGGGGGTAGCAGTCGGTGGCACAGATGTCGCCGTGGCCGTCGGCGGCAGGGGTGTTGCGGTGGGCGTAGCCGTTGGGGGTGGCGGTGTGTCAGTGGGCGTTGGTGGCATGGGCGTGGCCGTCGGCGCCGGTTTCTTGCTCGTGGTCGATATCGGCTCCATGCGCGTAGCAACGGTGGCTGCGGAGGTGGGTGTGGGCGAGGGCTCCGGCAACGACGTGTCGGTCGGCGCGTCGGCCGGGGGCGTCTCCTGAGCAGCGCTTGTTGGAGACGAAACCAACTCCAGGGCGGCCTCGGGCTGTGCATCGGCGAGCGCGATGGCTTGGGCGGTGATCGGCGCCGTGTTTGTCAAGGTCGTCGTGCTGGTGCTTACCGTGGTTGGCGCCAGGACCAAGGCCGCCGAGGGTGTTTCCTGAGCGGCCAAGGCCACCCGCACAGCTTGAACTTCCGCAGACGGCTCGGCAAGGACAATCACTTGGGTTGGTGTTGGGGATTCTACCGGAGCGGGGTTGTCAGCCAAGGTCGATGCCGTATCGAGCACCTTCCCCCCCAGATTGTTGAGGCGCTCCTGTGCGACCGCCAGTTGTTGGTCGGCGAACTGTGTGACCGGCCTCCAAGTCGCGTCCGAATTTCCAACCACCAAGAAAACCACCGCGAACAGCGCGACTGCAGCCAACGGTAGGATCAATGCTGGCACGCGTCGGGCGCGCAGAACTTGTCCGCAGCGCGGACAGACGCTGGAGCCGGATGGGGCATGGTATCTGCAGTGCGTACACGTCACCTGAGTTGGTCGACGTTTTTGGCGCGCGCCACAGTGGGGACAGATATGGAGGCCCTCGTGAATCGAGGCTCCACAGCGAGAGCATTGCATGGGCATCCTCTTTGGCGGAAGGCAGTCTGATCGTTGGTTGTCGACGAATGGATCATTCGACCAACCAGCTTTCCGCACGACCGACAGGTAGCGCCATCTCTTCTTGTC
>CAYSXM010000947.1:0-1935 GCA_964434905.1 uncultured Pirellulales bacterium
CCGCCTTACCTCACGCCTGAAAAGCTGGTTATTCGCTGCCGCCGTCGCGGTACATGCTCGCCAGCGGCCCGCGCGCAGAAGCTGGCACGAGGCGACACGAAGTGCATGTTGCCCGCTAGGTGCATGTTAGCGATTGCTTGGCTTGGCTACCAGTTGCGCGCCCGACTGGCCGGTTGAAGCGCGCCGCGACGGCATCTGCCGACCGCCCGCTGCGAGTCCGGCGGCGCTGGCGGCCGGGGCCCCCGCCTTGTCTGCACGAGCGGCTGGTCTACGATAGAGACGGGCCGTTGCCAGGGGCATCGGCTCCGATTCCCGGGTGGCAGCCGGCAGCTTTCCGAGACAGGCATGTTGTCCGACAATCCCTACGAACAGCGCATTCTGGAGCATGTGGACGCACCGTTTCACCGGGGGCGGTGCCCTGGTTGTACTCATGCGCATCAGGACGACAATCCGCTGTGCGGCGACCAGGTGCGGCTAGAGCTTTGTGTCGATGACCGGGGCAAGTTGGCCGATGCCTGGTTCGACGGCGACGGTTGCTGCGTCAGCCAGGCGGCCGCGTCGATGCTCGTCGAGCACATCGAGGGGCTCACCGTGGAGGACATCCGCAAGATTTCCGCGCGTGACATGCTCGATCTGTTCGGTGCCCGGTTGACACCGAATCGCCAGAAGTGCTGCCTGTTGGCCTGGCGAGTGCTGCAAAGTGCGTTGCATTCGCCCATCGAGGCCGCCGACTGCTCGCCGGGCCCGTCATGAGTTCGCTCGCTGGTGCCACCCCTCTCGACGGCGAGCGGCTGCGCGCCGACTTTCCGATTTTCGAGCATGAGATTCATCCGGGCGTCCGGTTGGTCTATCTAGACAATGCCGCCAGCACTCAGCGGCCGCGGGTGGTGCTCGACGCCATGCGGCAGTTCGAGGAGACCGAATATTCAAACGTTCACCGCGGCGTGCATACGCTGAGCGAGCATGCCACCGAGCGGTTCGAGGGGGCGCGCGAAACAGTGCGGCGGTTTGTGCGGGCCGCTGAGGTCGAGGAGATCGTTTTCACGCGCGGCACCACCGAGAGCATCAACCTGGTGGCCCGGGCCTGGGGCGATTGGGCCGTGTCGCCAGGCGACGAGGTGCTGCTGACGCACCTGGAGCACCATGCCAACCTGGTGCCGTGGCAGCAATTAGCCGCGCGGCATGGTGTGGTGCTACGGTACTTGCCACTCGAGGTCGATGGGCAGTTGGCGCTCACGGCGCTCGATCCATTGCTGACTCCACGCACCCGAATGGTGGCCGTGGCCGCGGTGTCGAACGTGCTGGGGGTGCGGTTACCAGTGGCCGAGATCGTGGCTCGGGCCCATGCGGCGGGCGCACTGGTGCTGGTCGATGCGGCGCAGAGTGCGCCCCACGAACCGCTTGACGTCACGACCTGGGGAGCCGATTTCGTGGCCTTCAGTGGGCACAAACTGCTGGGGCCTTCGGGTATCGGCGTGCTGTATGGCCGGCGCGCGCTGTTGGAGGAAATGCCTCCCTTCCTGGGCGGCGGAGGCATGATTCGGCGGGTCCGGCTCGATGGCTTCGACCCAGCCGAATTGCCAGCCAAATTCGAGGCCGGCACTCCGCCCATTACCGCGGCCGTGGGCCTGGCCGCGGCGATCGACTACCTCGAGTCCGTGGGCCTGTCGGCAGTGGCCGCGCACGAGCGTCGCCTGACCGAGCGGGCCCACGCCGCGCTCGAACAAATTCCCGGCTTGCGAATCGTGGGACCCGCGCCGGCGCTCAAGGCGGGCATTGTATCGTTCGTGGTCGAGGGGGCGCACCCACACGACCTGGCGCAACTGCTCGACCGTTACGGGGTCGCGATTCGGGCGGGCCACCACTGTGCCATGCCGTTACACGAGTTGCTGGGGTTGCGCGCCACGGCTCGGGCCAGCTTCTATCTATACAACA
>CAYSXM010000948.1:0-1918 GCA_964434905.1 uncultured Pirellulales bacterium
CTGGGCCCTGCGAAAGAACTTCGCCCGCGCCCTTGCCAAGCAGCGAGTGGAACGCGCGCGGTACGTCGTTGGCGACGACCAAATCAACCAACTAGCGGCCGATTGCGTCGAACCAGGGGCCGAACCGGAACGGCGCATCATCCGACTGCAACAGGCCATAGCTCGCGTATTGGCCCGACTCGAACCCAGGGAACGAACCGTCGTGGAGCACCGTTTCGGGCTGGAAAACCGCGGCGAGCCCCTGACGTTGTCCGCCGTCGGACTGATCCTGGGCATAAGCAAGGAACGCGTCCGCCAGATCGAGGCCCGTGCCCTGGAAAAGGTCCGCGTGCTGGCCGAGCGTAGCGAGGTGGACACGGCCTGCTAGTGAACCATTTCCCTGGCCCAACGTCCTGTTGGTTTGTGCGACTAGCGGCGATCGCCCCCGTACCTGGCAGGGCCAGACGGGGCCCCGAGCGGGGGCAAAAAACTAGTGCCTCGTCCGGGAACCCCACATCGGTAACGGCCTTTGGAGTGGGGAAATTGCTGCTCAACCCCGTCAGCCGACCCTGGCCTTGCCTCGCCGCCAGGATAGAATGCAACCCTGGGGATTGTCGTCGGCTGGCGCTGCGCGGAATGCAACCGCCGGGCTGGAATTGTGCTCCCCCCTTCGGAAAGGATCTGCGTGACCGATTCCGCTGTATTGTCGTCGGCCGCCGAGTCGGGCACCACGCGTGCCGGTTCGCCCACGGCTCGCGAGCGCGCTTTGGCTGCCGCCCAGGTGGCCAGTGAAAACCGGGGACGCGACGTGGTCGTGCTCGATCTGCGTAAACTCACACCGATCTTCGACTACTTCGTGCTGGTCACCGGCAGCAGCCGGCGCCAATTACACGCCATTAGCGAGGAAATCGACAGGGTGCTGTGCGACGAACATCACGAAACCCGCCAAGGCATAGAGGGCTATGTCGAAAGCCGGTGGATCCTCCTCGACTATGGCGACGTGGTCATTCACCTATTCGACCAGGAAGCCCGCGATTACTACCTATTGGAACAATTGTGGTGCGAGGCGCCGCGTGTGCCTTTGCCCCTGACCCTGGGTGAAACGGCCAGCCCAGCTTAGCGAGCCCAAGTTAGCGAGCCCACGCTCTCAGACTGTCGCGCCTGGCTCCCACAAGTTGCGGGCTCGCACCCGGTGCCCCAGCGGCTACACCCTGTTCTGGGTAGCCAAAGCGGCTCGCCTCGGTTATTACGTAGCCTCGCCGTCGGTGTGACGGTCTTCTCTGGCTTGGTCGAACACGACGGACCATGAACATTCTCTTGCTCGTTCGAGAGCGGTTTTCTCAGGCCCTTTCCCGATCGTTCACCGAACTTTCGGCGTCGGACATTGGGGAACTGGTCGACCTGGTCCGCCGCGGCCAGGATCCGCAATTCGGCGACTACCAGGCGAACCTGGCCATGTCGCTGGGCAAGCGCCTGGGCCGTGCGCCGCGCGACGTGGCCCAGCAAGTGGTCGCGGCACTCGAGGTCGACGATTTCTGCCAGCCGCCCGAGATTGCTGGGCCGGGGTTCATCAACCTGCGTGTGCGCGACGCCTGGCTTTCGCACCAGCTTCACCTCGCGGCGAGCGATCCGCGGCTGGGAATGGCACCGGTCGCCGACCCGCGCACCTATATCGTCGATTTTTCCGCTCCCAACGTGGCCAAGCCAATGCACGTGGGGCACATTCGCTCGACGGTGATCGGCGACGCCTTGGTGCGGAGCCTGCGGTTCGCAGGGCATCGCGTGGTCGGCGACAACCACATCGGCGATTGGGGAACGCAGTTTGGAATGATCCTGTACGGCTACAAAAACTTCCTCGATCAATCGGCCTATGAGCAGGCCCCGGTAACCGAGTTGGCGCGTCTCTATCGAGTCGTGAACCGCCTGGTCGATTACCACC
>CAYSXM010000949.1:0-1915 GCA_964434905.1 uncultured Pirellulales bacterium
ATGCCGTCGGTAACATTGACCAGCAGCAGCATCCGTTCGCGCCGCACCAGCGTATAGCCCTTGGTCAACAGCACACCGTTGAGCAAAACGAGCGCTTCGGGAGTGGAGTACTCGCGGCGGTCGATATAGTTAAACGTTCCCGGTGGTGGCGCATCGAGCACCAGCGACAGATCGGCCCGCTCTGAAAACCACTCCAATACCTCGGCCCACGGTTGGAAGCGAAAGTTGAAGCGCAGCCGCTCCGGCGAATCGAGGTTGCCGGCCTGATTCTCGAACCGGCGTTGCTGGTCAACGGTGAGCACCGATCGCAGCAACTGTTCGTAGTCTTGTTCGAGCGCGCGATGCTCGTCGGCGGGCGCATTTTCCAAGGCGCGTTGTCGACTGCTGAGGATTTGGCCAATCTGCGCTTGTTGGTCGGCCGACAGGCCCAAGATCTGACCCATCTCGGCTTCGGCCAGCCGGGTATAATCCGTGCGGGGTGCGGCTGGAGGGGCCACCGCGGCCGTTGACGGGGCGTCGGCGCCCGTGACTGCACCGGGCTCGGCCGTCTCTGCCACGGCTGGGGAAATGTCGGGGGTATGTTGGGCTGGCTCTGCCGGTTCGGCAGCGGTGACCGAAGGCACCGGCGCGGCAGGTGCCGTGTCTTGCGCGCGGCCCAACGTGCCGCTAGCCAAGGTGACGAGCAACAGTACGCAGACCGCCATCGCCAGGGGGCGAAAACGCGGCATGGCAGGCTCCTACAGGGCGGGTGACGAACCATAGCGGTGTGAAACACCATGGTACGCCACCAGCGACGGCGGAGCCAGCGCCGTCTAGGAAGCCCGATCTACTTTGGCTTGAACAAGTTAGCGCGGTTGCGGAGTTCCGAATCTGGCGCATTGCATACGCGCTCTGTGAAGAATTCGCCGGGGCGAAGTCTTCAAATGGCGGACCAGTTGGCGCGGCACGCGGTCAAATGACCAGGCCAATGGCGCGCCGTTACCAGGGGCCGCGCACATAGCTTACGCCAAACTGGTTGGTGTCGCTGGGCCAATGCGGCGTGGGTGAAAACGGTCCGGCGCCTCCCATTGGTCCGGGGTACGATCGTTGAAACTGCGGATAGATTCGCGATAAGCGCGAGGCCGGCACGCCCCAACGATAGTCGGTCTGCACGCCCGCCGTGGGAGGAACGACGAGTGCCACGGGCGTGCCCCAGGCCGGGTCGTAGTAATTTCCGTGCCACGATTGGTAGCGGCCAGCCTCGAAATCGGCCTGCATTCGTTCGAAGGGGCCGGTGTAGCCGGTTCGACAGCGACCGCACGCGCGGCAGCCGTGCTTGCCTGCCGAGGCAGTGTTGGTAGTTGCTCCGACCAACAGTAGCGACAGCAAGACGATCAGTTTCATTCGTTTCATGGCAGTCTGTATCCCTTGTCGAACCGAGTGCAAGGCGCGTGCTTGCGGCGCGCCGAACGCCAGTGGCCGCACGGATGTTGAAACGCGCGGCCAGCGCCAATCGATTACTGCAAGTATCCGGCATTCCAATAGGTCGGGTTCACGCGCCAGAAGGTGCCGAGCCAGGGGTGCGTGTTGGTGATGTCGACATGCGTTTTCTGCACCGGGCTATGGCTGGGGCGCCAGACCTGATTCAGGCAGGTGTGGCCCCACCGCACGCGTACGCGAGTAGCGCGACCGTCGGCGTTGGCCTTGGTGTAGGTCCGGCTGTGCGTGTACAGATATTCGTGAGGCATCAACGGCGGATAAGTGTAATAGGTTTGTCCGACGAGCGGTGGCGTGGGGCGCGGCGATACGTACAGTTGGGCTGGCAACTGCGTGCTACCGGGCTCGGTGTAGTAGTTGTAGAACAACGGCTGCTGGCTGGTGGACCCGTAGCCCGCGTCTTCTTGCGCCTGTGCCGTGGGGGCCAAGGCACAAAGCA
>CAYSXM010000950.1:0-1911 GCA_964434905.1 uncultured Pirellulales bacterium
TCTCTACCTGGGGATTGCCTCGCTGGCGGCCACCGAATTCGGCGTGATCACCTGCATGTACACGGCCCAAGCCGGATATACCCAGGGGTTTGCCGGGGCTTTTCCCGGGGTGGCACAGGCTCTGGCCATGTTGGCCATCGGCCTGACCGGCTTCTGTGTTCAGCCGCTGCGCGACAGCGGCGCCATGACCTTGCCCGAGTTGTTCGAGAAACGCTTCGGCCGGTTCGTGCGCTGGTTATCGGGCGTGGTGATTGTGTTGGGCGGTCTGTTGAATATGGGGGTGTTTTTGAAGATTGGCGGCGACTTTCTGTGCATCGTTTGCGGCTTCGATCTGAGCTACCTCACCTTGATGATGGGTGGGCTGTTGCTGCTGGTCGTGGTGTACACGATGGTGGGCGGCATGCTCAGCGTGCTGGTAACCGATTTTTTGCAGTTCGTGGTGATGAGCGCCGGATTGCTCGTTGTCACGCTGCTGGTGCTGTGGCAGATCGGTTTTGGCAGTTTGGTGGCAGCGGTCGAAGAATATCACGGGCCCGGTGGCTTCAACCCGTGGAAGAATGCGCAATTGGGGTGGCCGTTTGTGATCATGCAAGTCTTGGGAAATACGGCCGCCACCCTCACCTGGCAGACCACCATCGCGCGTTTGCTGGCTGCGAAAAACGCTCGCACCGGCCGTCAGATCTATACTCGGACCAGTTTCTTTTTCGTTTGTCGATGGCTAATTCCCGGACTGTGGGGCATGGCCGCATTGGCCACGCTAGGGTGGCATCCGCTCGATCATTTGTCGACGGAACAGCGTCGCCAGATCGCCGCGCCGATTCAAGCGAAAATCGCCAACTCGCCGGTGGGGCAGCCCCTGGCTTCCGTTACGAACGAGGAACTGGCCAACCTGTCGCCGCAGGCGGTTTCAATGCTGGGCGATGTGTCGCTGCGTGCCATGCCGTTGTTCCTACGAGACTTCTTGCCCGTCGGCCTGTTGGGGCTGTTGGTCGCGGCGATGCTGGCTGCCGATATGTCGACCGATGCGTCTTACATGCTGAGTTGGGGCAGCGTGATCTACAACGACGTGCTGTCACCGTTTCGGCGGCGCCCCTGGCCTCACCGGAAATCCATTCGATGGAATCGCGCTATTGTGGCGCTCATCGGCATCTATTTGCTGGTGTTTGGTCTGTTTTATCGCATCGAAGGAAACGTTTGGTCCTATCTGTTGCTGACCGGTTCCATCTATCTATCGAGCATGTCGGTGCTGCTTGTGGCCTGCTGCTATTGGCCCCGAGCCAACGATTGGGGCGCTCTGGGGGCGATTGCCCTGGGCGCGGCGGTGCCCACGTTACAACTCACCTTGGAGAAGCTGCCGGCGACCGCGATGTGGGCTGCGGCGGTGGGCAAGGACTGGGCCGGGATCGCGGCCTTTGTGGCTGCCGGCAGCGGGATGGTGGTCGGCTCGTTGGTCAAGTCGCGGAGGGTTCCACCAATGCGGCAGGTCGATGCTGAGAACTTGCCATGACCCACGGACATCTGCTGTGGTGGCTGCTGGTGGTATGCTGCGTGGTGTGGTATTCCAGTGTCACACTGCTGGTCGCGGTGCGCGGCAGCCGCGACGTACTGCGGCTGTTTCGCGATCTAGAAGACAAACACCGTCAAGAAGACATGCCGGGAACCTGAATGGCTGGAGCCGCGCGGTTCTTCGCAGCGGCGACCGGTGTGCGAATGGCCCGCGGTTGGGCGTTGCCTTGGCTACCCACTGTGTGAGACGAGACGCCACCCCACTGGCTCTATTCCACCGTCACGCTCTTGGCCAGATTGCGCGGTTTATCGACGTCACAACCGCGAAGCACGGCAATGTGATAGGCCAACAACTGCAACGGGATGATCGATACCACCGGCTGCAAGAAGTCGTCGACTACCGGC
>CAYSXM010000951.1:0-1910 GCA_964434905.1 uncultured Pirellulales bacterium
TTCTGTTTGGTCTGACGTTCGGCAGCGCGGCGCTCGCGATTAAGCACATACGCGCGGGCAACCTCATGTTCGCCGGAACGCCTCAGCGACAGCTCGACATGATCCTGAATGTCTTCGATATGAAAGATGCCACCACCGGGCTTGCCCCGGGTCAGGTTGGCCACCACCTGCACGGCCAGGCGATCGACCACTTCGCGCACGCGAGCTGACGCAGCGCCCTGCCCGCCACTGATGGCCAGAAAGGCTTTGGTCATGGCGATGGCGATTTTGCTCGGCTCGAAACCTACGACCGCACCATTGCGGCGTATGACTTTGAAATCGGCATAGGTCAACTGATTGGCGCCGGCGACCGACGGGGTTTTACCCGCATCAACGGTCAGAAAAGCCGGAGCTTGGGCGGTTTGTTCGGTACGTCCGACCCATTGCATTCTTTGATCCTCCAGTAGCTGGCTGAGTGTCCGCAATTGCGGATTTTTTTGGGGAAGACCCTCCCCGATGCCGGCGGCAAGTACTTTGCCGTGGACACTATAGGTAGGGGGAGTCACTTGTTGGAGCGCTAATTGTAGTGGTTCGCCGCAGGGCCGCGCAAGCGAAGTTTTTGCGCGGAAACAGGCGCTTAGCTACGAATCCTCTAAAAGCCGCTTAGCGACTTGTCGAAAAAAATTACAGTACGAAACCATCAGCGTTTCCAGCCGATTTGCGCTGCAAAGCGGCGCGAACACTGGATGTGCCGATCGCAGAACAAGCACTGGCGCGGCTTGCGGGCTAAAAAGGTCTGGAGATGCCCATCGGCTGTAGCTGCGGCAAGACCCGGCTCCAATCGAAGTGCGGGCCCGGGTCGAACTTGCGCCCTGGTGCAATATCGCTGTGCCCGGCAATCAGCCGCAACGGATAACGTTGGCGCAGCACGGCGATCAGGCTCAACAGGCGCCGGTATTGCGCCTGCGTGAATGCGTGGTGCTCGTCACCTTCGAGTTCGATGCCGATGGAAAAATCGTTGCAGCGTTCGCGCCGCCCGATGCGCGACACACCGGCATGCCACGCCCGTTGCTCGCATCCAACGAATTGCGTGACGCTGCCTCGCCGGCGCAGAAAGAAATGCGCCGAAACCCGAAGCTGACTCAACTCGGCAAAACCGGGATGAGCACGTTCGTCCAAACGATTGGTGAACAGACGCTCGACCGCATCGCCGCTGAATCTGCCCGCCGGCAAGCTGATGTAATGAATCACCAGCAAGTCCACCGCCACACCATGGGGCCGCGCATCACAGTTCGGTGAGCGCAGATGCTCGACCCCGTGCAACCAGCCGGGCGAATCTGCGTCGAATTTCACAACGGGTGCGGGCAGCGGCTTATTGACCTGGCAGCGGGTCAGTTCAAGCCGAGCCGCTCCATGCGGTAACGAAGCGCGCGAAACGTAATGCCCAGCAATCGGGCCGCGGCGGTTCGGTTATAGCGCGTCTTCTCAAGCGCACGCTGGATCGCCTCGCGCTCGATGGCATCCAGATAGTCGGGCAGCGGCGACGGTATGCCGTCTTCGGACAAGGCGGCAACCTGGGACGCAGGGGCACGCTGCGACTGAGCGTCGCCTGCCGAGCCCGACGTAGCCAACGCACGCGGGGCCTCGTCGCGCTCATTGGCGGTGGCATCGGCCACCGTGGGCCGCAGCCCCAGGTCTTCGACGTTGATGACTTCGCCGTTGCAGAACGCAATGGCCCGCTCGAGAATGTTTTCAAGCTCGCGGATGTTGCCCGGAAACTGGTAGCTCTGCAGATACTTCAGCGTCACCGAGGCCAACTTGGGCGGCGGACTGATGCCGGAGCGGGCCGCCAGGCGCTTTAGGATGGCTTCGGCCAGAATGGGCACGTCTTCGTGCCGCTCGCGCAACGCGGGCAGCTTCAGTTCGATCAC
>CAYSXM010000952.1:0-1905 GCA_964434905.1 uncultured Pirellulales bacterium
CCGCCCCTCGGTCTTCAAAATTCCAGGATTGTTGCTACGTGCGCTGGGCGGGTAGAGGTTCACAACCCCTCGGGCTCGGTCTCCGCGGCGAGTTCGTTTCGCGCGCCTGCCCGTTTGCAAACCTGCCGTGGTGTTCGGAGCAAGCTTCCCGCGCGGTCGTGGCGGGCCGGGCGGCCCCTGGCCCAGCCGGCATAGGCGCTTCGCGGAACAGCCAGAACGAACGGACGGCATGTCAGGTACCGTAGAACACGTTCGACAACTTCGATTAGTGGCCAGGCCGCGCGTGCTAGTATTGGGGTCGGGCGAGCGCCCTCAGGTGCCGCTGGAGGCGGAGCGCTTGCGCCCGCAGATTGAAACCCACGCCGACGTCGCCGCCTGGGATCTCACCTTCACCACCGATCTGAGCCGAGTGGAAGCCGACCTGGCAATCGTCTTCGGCGGCGATGGCAGCATTTTGAGATCGGCGCTGCAAATGGGCGCACGGCAGCGACCCGTGCTGGGCGTGAACCTGGGCCGATTGGGGTTTCTGGCCGATCTGACCCCCGACGAACTGCTAGCAACGCTACCACGGCTTACTCAGGCACCTTTGCGCGTGGTCGAGCATCTGATGTTTACCTGTCGCGTGCTGCGTGGCGAGCGCGCCGTGGTCGAGCAATTAGGGCTCAACGATGTGGTGCTGCACGCGGGCGAACCGTTCCGAATGCTGGACATCGAGCTTTACGTTGACGGAGAATTGGCCACTACCTATAGTTCCGACGGCGTGATCGTAAGCACCCCGGTCGGTTCGACGGCACACAGTCTGGCCGCGGGGGGCCCGATCCTGCGCAAGGACCTGGCGGCCTTCGTCATTTCGCCGATCAGTCCGCACACACTGACGAATCGTTCCGTGGTCGATTTGGCCGAGCGCACCTATGAACTGGTGGTGCCGCAGCCGAACCCTGGCACGTCGATCGTGGTCGATGGCCGGGTGCGGTGCCAATTGCGTCCCGGAGACCGCGTACGCATTGAACGTGCTGACACGAAGTTTCAGTTAGTCGAATTGCCCGGACACGGTTACTACCGCACGTTGCGGGAAAAATTGGGGTGGGGAAGCCGGTTGCGGCAGAATCGCGGATAGTGGGCGGTCGGAAGTCGAGTGGGCGTTGGCCCGCAAACGAATCGCCCCCAGCCCATTGCCACAACCACGCCGTGCCGACCGTAGCCCGGTGGTCGCCACCGCAGGAATGGTAACGTTTCGCCTGGCGCGGCACTCCGCCTTGCCGGGCTCACTCGAATGGAAGCGAGTGTTTCGCATGCGTGCTCGATTGCTGTTCTTGGTCGCCGCGATTCTCCACCTGTCGGCCGCCGTAACGTCGGCTGATGAAGCGCCAACCTTTCAATTGCGCTACCAGTTGCACGCAGGAGAGCGGTTGCGCTGGCAGGTCGAACAACGAACCAACGTGCGGACCACCGTGGGGGGCGTGACCCAAACCGTCGAGACCGACACCCGCTCGGTCAAGGTTTGGCAGGTAGTCGAGGTCGGGAACCAGGGGCAATCGACCCTGGAAAACTCGGTCGACCAGGTCGACTTGCGCCAGCGGTTAACTGGCCGCGAGGAAGTTCGGTACCGGAGTGAAACCGACCAGGCACCACCGCCGGGTTTCGAGAATTTCGCCGGCGACCAGCTTGGTGTACGCGGGGAGTTGCGACGCGACGAGCGCAACACAACCGGAAATTCCGATCAATTCGCGCAGGCCTGGTGGCGTTTCGCACCGCGCTGGTCGTTGCTCGCGGGCGCGCGCCGCAGCGATATCGGCTTCCGTTCCGGCGATCGGTACGTCACCGGAGACAATCCTGACGACAGCGGCCGCGTCGATTACGGGGAAATCTCGCCGGTATTCGGTTTGACGTTCATGCCGTCCAATG
>CAYSXM010000953.1:0-1902 GCA_964434905.1 uncultured Pirellulales bacterium
AGCTCGAAACCATCTGGTACGAATGTAGTAAGGTTGCTAGCTGCTAGGTGCTAGCGGTCGATTGCCACGCGGCCATTCACCAATTGGTAACTGCTGCCCGTTCCAGCTCGCGTAAAGTTCACGTCTGGCGCAGGGGCACTGGCCCGTGAACCTAGAGTAGATTCCACATCCTGATGAGCATCATTCAAACTACCACCACGGATTCCAATTCCACCCGATTGTGTTCCGACGTGGCGGGCGAGCCGGACATGCGCGTCGTGCATCTCACGGCGAGCCGATCGCTAGGAGGTAAGGAGCGCCAGATTATCGAACTAGGCGCGGCGATGCCGCCGCGCTACCGCACAATTGTCGTGGCCTTCCACGAGGATGGCGGGTGCGAGCGTTTGCTCGAAGCGGCGTCGGCGCAAGGCATGGTGGGCGTGGGGTTGCGCCAGGATTTTCCTCGCGTTCGCGCGACGCTTAACGAATTGACGCAGGTGCTTCGCGACCTGCGTGCCGACGTCGTTTGTTGCCACGGCTACAAGGCCAAGCTGCTAGGCTGGCGTGCAGCCAGACAGGTTGGCATTCCCGTGGTCGGCGTGTCGCACGGCTGGACTGGTGAATCGACCAAAGTCCGGTTGTACGAAGCGTTGAGTCGCCGACTGATGCGATATCTCGACCATGTCGTTTGCGTTTCGGCTTCGCAGGCACAACGGGTGAGCGATTGGGCCGGGGTACCGGCTGCCAATGTCAGTGTGATTTGCGATGCGGTGCGGGCTAGTCGCTTCGATTCGCCCGACCCGTCCTATCGCGGTGTGCTCGAACGCATGTTCCTCACGCCCCCACCGGTCATCGTGGGGGCCGCGGGCCGGCTTAGTCCGGAAAAAGGTAACGGCGTGTTGGTCGAGGCCGCGCAGGAAATCTGTCGAGTTCGTCCCGATGTCGGCATCGTGCTGTTTGGCGACGGACCGTTGGAGTCGCAACTGGCCCAGCGTATCGAGGCGCTGGGGCTCAGCGATCGTTTCATGCTGGCGGGACATCGAAATGATCTCGATCACTTCTTGCCGCACCTCGACCTGTTCGTGTTGCCGTCGTTCACCGAGGGGCTGCCGAACGTGGTGCTCGAGTCGTTCGCGGCAGGCGTAGCCGTGGTGGCTACAGAGGTCGGCGGCACACCCGAGTTGATTGAACACGGGAATAACGGCTATTTGGTGCCAGCCGGCGATCCTCACCGGCTGGCGCAACGAGTACTTGAGGCGCTGCGTTGCGAGCGCACCTGCCGCTCGATGGGGGAACAAGGACGGCTTCGCGTGGAGGGAGAGTTCACCTTTGAACAACAGAGCCGGCAATATGCCGAGTTGTTTGAACGGCTGGTGCGCCCACGCATGGCCTCGGCAGCGGTGAGTCGTTGAGCACGTCGCGCCGCAAGAGTCCGCCCGGGCAACCCCTGCGCGTGTGCTATGTTATCGACCGCCTCGCGGCGGCGGGCACCGAGCGCCAGCTTGTGGCGCTGATTGAGCGACTGGATCGCCGTTTGGTGTCGCCCTATCTCGTGCTGCTGGATGGTCAGGACCAAGTCTCCCAGGCGTTGGCGCCTGGGAATTGTCCAGTGCAGCGGCTGGGAGTGCACTCGCTGGCCCGCCTGGGTACCCTGCGCGCGGCTTGGCGCTGGGCGCGATGGTTGCACAGCGAGGCGATCGACATTGTGCAAGTGCAATTCCCAGATAGTACCTATTTCGCAGTGCCCGCCGCGCGCTGGGCCGGGGTGCCAGGCGTGGTTCGTACCCGCCGCGACTTGGGCTATTGGGCCTCCGCTCGAGATCGCTGGCTAGGTCGGCTGCTAAATCGCACGATGGTCCACCGGACGACAATGAAAGTCCCGTAAAAAATTGACTGGGCTTCAGTTTTAAAAGGTGTAATATA
>CAYSXM010000954.1:0-1898 GCA_964434905.1 uncultured Pirellulales bacterium
CAGGCCCTGGCTACGCACGAGGCACCACCCCCACAGTGCGATAATCGGCGACTGCACGGAGGGCTATAGATGCAAGAGGCCGACACCGCTGCCGACACGGTGGACACCTGGAAAGTGGTCACGGCGGTCGTGCCCTCGGCCGCGCAGTGGGCCGATCTGCGGTTTGCCTGGAACGTGGTGCGGCAAGTGAAATCGAATGCCATCGTGGTCGCGCGCGATCGCACCCTGTGGGGTACCGGGGCGGGCCAGATGAGCCGGGTGGATTCGACGGAAATCGCCCTGAAAAAAGCCGGGCGACGAGCCCCGGGGGCGAGTCTGGCTTCGGACGCCTTCTTCCCGTTTCCCGATTCAATCGAGGCAGCGGCTGCCGCCGGGGTAAGAACCGTGATTCAGCCGGGCGGATCGAAAAAAGACGACGAGGTGATTGCGGCCGCAAACCGGCACGGCCTGGCGATGGTGTTTACCGGCCGCCGGCATTTCAAACACTAAACCCGAATTCTTCATGAGCCTTCTGCTGCGGAATTCATGAATAATCCGGGCTAACCCACTTCCGCTTCGGTCCACGATCTCACTCCAGCCGCTCTCCGAATTGATGACTATTCTCGACAAGATCGTCGCCAGCAAACGCCAGGAAGTTGCCGCGGCACAGGCGCGGCTGCCACTGACCGACCTGCGCGCTCATCTGGCGCTAGCCCCGCCGATCCGCGATTTTTTCGCCGCCGTTTCGGCGCCCGGCGCCATCCGGTTGATTGCCGAGGTCAAACGTGCCAGCCCATCGCAGGGAGTGATCCGCGCTGACTTCGATCCGGTCGCCATCGCCAGGACCTACGAGCGACACGGCGCGGCAGCCATCAGCGTGCTGACCGACGGACCGTTTTTTCAAGGCACGCTCGACGATCTGCGCGCCGTGCGAGGCGCCGTTTCGATTCCGGTGCTGCGCAAAGATTTTGTGATCGACCGCTACCAACTGGTCGAGGCACGCGTGGCGGGCGCCGACGCCGTGCTGCTGATTGCCGAGTGCCTGAATGACTGCCAATTGCGAGCCTTGCACAACGAGGCAATCGAGCTGGGGCTGACCCCCTTGGTCGAACTGTACGAACCGGAAAATCTAGCCCGAGTGATCGAGGCCGGAGCGACGCTCGTAGGGGTGAACAACCGCGATTTGCGGACGTTTGTGGTCGACTTGAACCACACCGTACGGCTACGCGGCCAGATTCCCGCGCACTGCACGGTGGTGGCCGAGAGCGGCATTCGCACCGCCCAGGATGCCGCGCGGCTGGCCGCAGCCGGGGTTTCGGCAATGCTGGTCGGCGAAAGCCTGATGCGCGCTGCAGATATCGGCGCCGCGGTCGACGCGCTGTTAGGGCGCAATGCGCCGTAAGCTAGAAGGCCAACGTGAAACGCCGGCTGGGCCAGTCGAGAAACAAGAGCGATTGGTCCAGCACATCGCAGCCGAGCAAGCACTGGTAAGGGCGCCCTTCCAAATCGGCTTCCAGCACCCCAGTGATCTCGGTAAACACCATCGGTGATCGAAGTGCCGCGATCATCATTCCGACATCGCAGGTCTAGCCCTGGATCGGCTGGGAACCCGAGGTGACGGAGTGCAGCCAGGTCGTACCCGTCGGTTCGAGTCCTAGCGCCTCCAAAACGCTCCGATCAGCTACCGTGCGGTCTGCACCCGTGTCGATGACGGCCTGCACGGATACGGGGGACGGAAGTTCAACCCCGGCCTGACGTAGCAACTTCCCTCGGGGCGCGGAGACGGTTATGGACAACTGCAGCAAGGCCTGTCCATGACGGTTCAAATCTCCCTGCACGCTCCGCATTCGCGTTCTCCAGCCACGACCATCGGCAGGCCGGTCGCAGGCTTCTTCCGCCGGTCACAGTCTTTGTACTTG
>CAYSXM010000955.1:0-1897 GCA_964434905.1 uncultured Pirellulales bacterium
GGCTGTGCGCCTCGATCAGCATGTGAGCCAACTCTTCCAGTCGCCGGCCAGCCGGGTTCCGCACCGGATAGTGGTGGTCGATATGTACGAAGCGGGCCAACAACTCGGCCAGATAGTCGATCAATTGCGGATCGACCAACCCCAGGCGGGTTTCAAAGATGTACTCGGCCAGGCCGGCAAAATACCGCTGTAGCGAAGCCGCCGACTGGATTTGATGGTGCATCTGTCGGAACCTTCTCGCACCGTGGAGAGACGATCGATGGCCGCCGGCCCTTCGGACCACGCCGCGCCTTCGCGCTCGCCCCCGCTAATTCAACATTACCCAGGAATTTCGGAATGGGTCAAGAAAACTTGCGCAGCGGGCGCAACCTGGAGAAACCGGGCTGGCCGGCGCCGAACGACCGATACTGGCGTCAAGCTGGCAGTTGGCCGGGCAGGGGCGCTTTCCGCCGGTGCTGATCCCGGGGCAGCCAGCGGCTCCCCGGCGAACCGAACCAAGGAATCTCGGGTCGCATTTCCCGAGCAAGCTTATGTCGGTAGGGCCGCCAGCAACGTTTGGATAAAGGCGGCCACTTCGGCCAGCACATTCTCGCGCGACCCTGTCTCGGCCGCCGCCACCCGGCGGACGATGGCCGATCCCACGATTAGCCCGTCGGCCGCGGGAGCCAACTGCCGCACGTGGTCGGGGGTACTGATCCCAAACCCGATGCAAATCGGCAGCGGCGTCTGGCCGCGCAACCAGGCCACGTTGTCCAGCAGTTCGGCGGGCAGCGCCTGCCGCTCGCCCGTTATTCCGGCCACCGACACGTAGTACAGGAAGCCGGTCGAACTCTCGGCAATTCGCAATGCGCGCTCGCGGGGGGTGGTCGGGGTGACCAATTGCACCAGGCTGAAGTCCGCACGACTACAAATTTCGGCCAACTTGGCTGCCTCGTCGACGGGGAGGTCGGGCACGATTGCTCCGGCCGCCCCGGCCCGCTGCGCCTGCTCGATATAGCGCTCTGGTCCGATGCGATAGATAATCGCGTAGCTAACCATCGTGACCACCGGCGCGGCCATGCGGGGCGCCACGGTCGCCAGGGTGTCGAGAATGCCCTGCACTGTGGTCCCTGCGGCCAGCGCCCGGCAGTACGAGGCCTGAATAACAGGACCATCGGCAATCGGGTCGCTATAGGGAATGCCCAATTCGCACAGGTGGCCGCCAGCGCCATCCAGCGTGCGAAGTAACTGTGCCGTGAACGCCAAGTCGGGATCGCCGGCCGTAATAAAAGGCATCAGTGCCCGACGGCCCTGGCGGCGCAGGTCGGCGAATACTCGATCGATGGCCGTCATGAAGAAGAATCTCGTTTCGAAAGTGAGGGCCTAAGACCACGCGTTCCGTTAACCGATATCGTGTCCCCTGAGCCGGGCAATTTCAAAGGCGTCTTTGTCCCCCCGTCCCGATAGGCACACCACCAGCATCTGATCGCGCGGCCGCTGGGCCGCCAACTCCAGCGCTTGGGCCACGGCGTGCGCGCTTTCCAAGGCGGGCAGAATGCCCTCGAGCCGGGCAGTCAGCTCGAACGCGGCCAGCGCCGCGTCGTCGCGGCACATCACATATTTCACGCGCCCCGCATCCTTCCAATAGCTGTGCTCGGGGCCCACCCCCGGATAGTCCAATCCGGCCGACACGGAATGGACGTCGCAGGTTTGCCCCTCGGCGTCTTGCATCACGTAGCTCAGACTTCCATGCAGAACGCCCGGTTTTCCGTAGGTCAAGGGCGAGGCATGGTCTCCCGGGGCACTCGAGCGCCCCCCCGCCTCGACCCCCACCAGTTCGACACCGGCGTGTTCGATAAACGGATAGAACATCCCCGCGGCGTTGCTTCCCCCGCCGACGCAGGCCACGACCAGGTGG
>CAYSXM010000956.1:0-1893 GCA_964434905.1 uncultured Pirellulales bacterium
CGTCGCCCGGGGGTCCCTACGGCGAGCGCGGCGTGACGCTGGAACTGGCCCCTCCTGGAAATACGCCAACTGAGGGCACCGGGGAAACCACAGAAGCGATCGGCGAGCTGACCGGCCACACCGCCGCCGGCGCCATTGTCGAACTGTTGGGCACCACGCGCCGCGTGTGGGCCGACTATTCGGGCCACTATCAATTTGTGGGCGTACCTTTGGCGATGGGCTCGAATCATTTCGAGGTCCGCGCCTGGGACCTCGAGGGGAATCTGGGGCGAAGCTTGTTCGACGTGCGGCGCGTGGCGCAACCGATGAACGAGAACCTGGCCGCTGTGCGCGACATTTCACCGGCCGACGGCGAGGAAATGGTTAGCCTCACGCGCGAAACCGTGGTCCGCTTCGACCAACCAATCGACCCGTCCAGCGTTACTGCCGACAGCTTGTATTTGTTGGCGATGGGCGACCGGGTGCCCGCCACGATTCGCGTCTCGCCCACCCACCTGTTTGCGACCGTGTTTTATCGCGACCCTCTGCCTGCCTCGAGCGAGGTGCGCGTGGTGGTCGATGGCGACCTGCTGCGCGATCCCCAGGGGCGCGCTGTCGATGCCAACGGAGACGGCTTGCCCGGGGGCCAGGCAACGGCCGACTTCCGCACCTTGCCGGTCACCTTGATCCCGGGCACCAAGGTGTTTGGCTACATTTACGACTCGTACAATCGCACGCCAGAGGGGGGCGATGTTCCGGTGGTGGGGGCCACGATCACGCTCGACGCGCGGTCCGACATCCGCGCGGTGACCGACGAGAATGGCTATTTCGAGCTGTCGAGCCCCCAGGGACTGCCGGCGCCTGAGTTTTTTGTGCATATCGACGGCAGCACGGCGGTGGGCGCGCCCGACGGCACCAAGTATGCCACGCTCGGCAAGCCGTTTCACAGCGTGCCGGGCCAACGCGTGCAGTTGAACATGCAAGGCCAGCCTTTCAATGTGTACCTGCCGCCGATGGCCGCCAGCGATATCGTGGCGTTGAATGCCGCGGCCGACACGCCGGTGGGTTTTGGAGCGTTTGCCCAAGCGCAGCTTCGCCGGATGTTCGCCGGCAATCTGGCCGAGGCCGAGGCGATCATCGCGGCGATGCAAGTGGTTTATCCGGCCGGTGCGGCGCTGTCGCAAGACGGCACGCCGGCCACATTGGGCACGATTATTCCAGTCGAACCCAACCGGCTGCCGGCGCCGCTACCAGCCAACGTGAATCCGCGGCTGGTGATTTCGGTGCAGGCCGGCACGCAGGCGGGCTTCAATCTGGCCGGCGGCAGCACCAACTTCGACGTGCCGGCCCCGGTCACGTTTCCGAACCTGGAAGGGTTGCTGCCGGGCGAGAAGAGCCTGATCTGGTCGTTCGACCACGACGCGGGCGCGTGGGTAGTGGTCGGCACCGGCACGGTTTCAGCGGACGGTCTGCGGATTGTGAACGACCCGGGCGTGGGGATTTTGGCGCCGGGATGGCATTTTGTTGCCCGAGGCACAACGAGCAAAGTTCTTATCGGCGAGACCTCAGGTAATGTCTGCGCGGCCGACGACGACTTTCTCTATGGTGACAATCCGGGACTTTCTTTATTGCCTTGGAAAGCTGCGCTGCAGATCCTCGCCCGGCGCGAGGCAGATGCCACGCTAGCAAACGCGATGAAACTCGACTTGGCCATCGCCGGGGCAGGCGCACTAGGCGACGTAATGGTCGATCGATTTGTCTCGCCGGGAACACCCGCCGCGAAAGAGTTCATTCACAACGACGGTTCAGTACTTGCAAGCGCCGTCGAGGGAAACAGCGAGTTCCAACACCAGGTACAACGGGTGCGCGATGGCATGCAAAATCGCATCAACCGTCAAGCGACCAGAGGATCCG
>CAYSXM010000957.1:0-1890 GCA_964434905.1 uncultured Pirellulales bacterium
GTTAGCCAGCCTGGCGATGCCAGACGGCCATAACCACAGCCATGGAAAAAGCAGGGCAGGTCGGGGCGCACGGCGGTTATACTGGCAGCCGCAGCCCCTGCGGATCCTCGCCACAACGTTCCTGTACAATCCGGGCTGATCCCAGGGTTGGGGCGGATCGTGGCCGATCTGTAAGTTCCCGTGCGGGACGCAAGAACACCAGTAGGGAGCGATTGCCCCATGCTGCAAATTGCTGGCCCCCAATCGACGCTATGCGACCACCTTTCCCGGCGGCAGATGCTGCGCATTGGCGGGTTGGGCACGCTGGGATTATCTCTGGCCGACCTGCTTCGGGCGCCGCAGGCCGCGCGCGGCGACACCGTCGCGCCGCGTGCTCGGTCGTGCATTGTGCTGTTCCTGATGGGCGGTCCGCCCCAGCACTCGACCTGGGACCCCAAGCCCGACGCCCCACCCGAGGTGCGCGGCGAATTTGCACCCATTGCCACGACGGTGCCTGGCTTGTCGATCGGTGAGTTGCTGCCGCAGACCGCTCGGGTTGGGGAACACCTTTGTCTGTTGCGGGCCGTGCGTACGGGCGACAATGCCCACTCGTCCAGCGGCTATTACATGTTGACGGGTGTCCCGCATCAACCGACCAACCGCGAAAACGCGAACCCGGGTGCCCCGAACAACTGGCCCACCCTGGCCTCGATCGTTCGGCGGCTGTCGCCGGCCAATGCGGCGCTGCCGGCTGCGGTTCGTTTGCCGCACCACATCTTCAATACCGACGGTTCGGTCTGGCCCGGCCAAGATGCCGGTTTTCTTGGTCTCGCCAACGACCCCTGGCTGTTGCGCTGCGAACCGGCGAGTCCGAACTTTCGGATCCCAGAGGTTTCCTTGCCCGCAGAATTGTCGTTGGAACGGATGTCTGGGCGGCGAGCATTGCTGCACCAGATTGAAAACCTGGTTCGTGCCTCGCAAAACTCCGGCTCACTGCCCCCCAGCTACGACGCCGCAACACAACAGGCGTTCGACCTGGTCACTTCGCCACGTTCGCGAGCGGCGTTTCATTTGGAAGCAGAATCGGATGCGGCGCGCGATCGTTACGGCCGCACGCAATTTGGACAAAGCGTGTTGTTAGCCCGCAGGTTGGTCGATGCCGGCACGCGCCTGGTGCAGGTGAATTGGTACCGCAGCCCCGACGAACCGCCCGATGCCCCGTGTTGGGATTCGCACACTGGGGAAGCAAAACGGTTGCGCACCGCACTGGTGCCGCCGCTGGATCAGGCGTTTTCGGCCCTGTTGGAAGATCTGCACGCCAGGGGTCGATTGGACGAGACGCTGGTCGTGGTGATGTCCGAGTTCGGTCGCAGCCCCAAAATCAATGCTCAGGCTGGCCGCGACCACTGGGGCAGCGTCTTTTCGGTGGCGCTGGCCGGCGGCGGAATTCGGGGCGGCATGGCCCATGGCTCGTCGGACGCGCTCGGGGGCGAGCCGAAAACCGGAGTCGTGCGCCCCGAGGACCTGTTGGCAACCCTGTTCCACTGCCTGGGTTTGCCGCCGGACACGACGATTCACGATCCGCTGGGCCGGCCGCTGGCCATTGCGCGCGGCGAGGTGCTGCGCGAGATTGTGCTCTAGTGCGCATATCCCGCGTCGGCTAGCGCGAATTCGCAGTCCGCGATTTTCTTCCGTCGTCTTGGTCGCGCACGACGAACCTGACCGACTCGTGGCCGTGTCATGCGGTAAAGTCGCACCCTGTTGTGAACCGCCCCGGGGCGCTATACTGAAGCGGCGAGGAAACACTCAAGTTCTTGTCAGGAGCAGGTTTGTGTTCGGCACCATTGCAGTCGTCGGCGCCACCGGCGCCGGGGGGGGGATCATAACCGAAATTCTGGCCGAGCGCCGGTT
>CAYSXM010000958.1:0-1889 GCA_964434905.1 uncultured Pirellulales bacterium
CAAGGTGCGCAATTTCTTGTGATCGGGATCGAGCAGCTTGTGATAGACCACCTTGGCCAGCACGCCACGCCGCTCGGCTAGCCGCTGCAACTGGTCCAACTCGGCCAGCGACAGTACCGAGGGCTTTTCCACCAGCACGTGCCGGCCCGCCTCGAGTACGGCGCGGGCGGCCTCGAAGTGTCGATCGTCGGGCGAGGCCACGCACACGAAATCGACATCGGCCTGGGCCAATTGCTGGGCTGCTTGGGGTTCGACAAAGCTGGTGAAGCGCTGGGTGGCGGCCGGTGCCTGCCGGCGATAGGCCTCGGCCCGCTGGCCCGATCGCGTAGCCACGGCCACCAGCGGCACCTGGCACAGGCCAAAGGCCGGGTCGAAAACGCCATACGTGGCGGTTTGCTCGAAGAAAGGTCGATAGGTTTCTTCAAAGATCATACCCAACCCGATCATTCCGGCGCGCAGCGTGTGCGTGGCCAGGTTCGAGTTGGCGGCGCTAGGGGGCCCAGTCATGCGGACCATGGTATCTCTGACCGTCGCCGCGCACCAGCGCGCCAATGAACCAGGTTGCGTTGCCCCTTGCGGCGCGTCGGCGCCAGACCCACAATGGCCGCTTGCTCGGTCGGCCAGGGCGCTCACCGCCCAACGAGGTAGCTCAGCGCACGCGCTGTGCGGGCCTGTGGTTCGGCGCCGCGCCCGGTTTTCACCCACGAGCTCGCACCCCACGAGACCAACATGCCCAGCCAGCCGCAAGTAATTCTCAGCGCGTTCGCCGACGAAGCGGCCAACCAGAAAACCGCGGTGCAACAGTTCGCGGCGCTGGCGGCGCTGGGGTTGGAGTATTACAGCATCCGGTTCATCGACGCGGGTCACGGCGTGAAGAACGTGATGTTGTTGTCGAAATCGGAAATCCGCGCCATTCGCCACCTGGAAGACGAATATGGCTTGTGCGTCGCCTCGCTCGGTTCACCACTGGGCAAGGTCAAGCTGCTCGACGTCGACGACGGCACCAAGAATCGGTTCGTGCCCTTCAAGAAATACTTGCAACAAGACGTGGCCGCCGCGTGCAAGCTAGCGCACGCCTTTGAGACCAAGTTGATTCGCGGTTTTTCCTTCTACCATCCGAAAGATACCAACCCCTGGGACCACATGACCCAGGTGGTCGATCAACTCGGCCAGATTGTCGAAGCCTGCCACCGTTCCGACCTGACCCTGGGGCTCGAAGTCGAAGGGAACCTGGTGGGCCAGAACGGCCACTTGATGGCCGAAATCTATCGCCAGGTGGATCACCCGGGCCTGCTGTTGATCTTCGACGCGGCCAACATTCTGTGCCAAGGCTATTCCAAGCAAGAGCTGTTCCAGCAGTACCTGGCGATGAAGCCGGGGCTGGGCTGGATGCACATCAAGGATTACCAACCTCCCAAGCGGCGCAAGGGGCGTCCCGGTGGGCATGTCGATGAAGACGCGCTCGAACACTTCGTGCCGGCCGACGTGGGCGGCAGCGGCCACGACGCCATTTTGAAGGACTTTGCCGGGCTGATTCCCAAGCTCGAAAAGAAACTCACCAAGCGCGGCGTGCCGGGCGTGTTTCTCGACCTGGAACCGCATCTCAAGGGGGGCGGGCAATTCGGCGGGTACAGCGGGCCCGACGGCATGGGCGTGGCGCTGCGCTCGCTGTGCCGGGTGCTCGACTATTGTGGCTTGGGCTACCATCTGCGCGACTTCGACGATATCCGCGCCGCGCGTGGGTTCTAATCTGCTCGGCGTGACCACCGTGGCGCCGTGCGTGGGGTGGGCGCTCGAAGCCGGCCGCAACTGCTCGATCAGTTCGCGGCTGCACACCTAGTGCTCCGTCACAGTTTGATCTTGGAATTGAGCGAATTCGCGGAGCACTC
>CAYSXM010000959.1:0-1885 GCA_964434905.1 uncultured Pirellulales bacterium
TGATCGACCGGCCACGGCTGGCGCGCGACGGCCGAATCGGCCGGGGGTACCAATCGCACCAGCGTGACCCGATCGCGCTCGGTGGTCATGCGCTGCAACTGCGTGCAGGAATCGAGAAACTCGACCCCCCGACGCGCCGCGAGTGCTTCGGCCACGTGGCGAGGTGCCAGCACATAGGCTTGTTCAACATCGAGCCGCGCCATTTTGTCGCGGAAGTGGATCTCGTCGTCGATGCGCACCAAGGGCCGTTCGAGATAGTAAATGGCTTCGGAATCGTAGAGTGCCAGCAGATAGATGCTCTGGCCAGGCGGCACCACGCGATTGGTGCGTGCGGCCAACTCGGCAAGTGTGCGATACGAGTCGTGGCGGGGCATGATGGCAAACTGCACCCCGACCGCCACCAGCCAAGCCAGGCCAAACAGCGAGGCCAACTGCATCTGGGGACGTCGTGCCCGGGCGGCCCCCCAGGCCGTTAACAAACCCAGTCCGGCAATGCCGGCCAGACAGATCAGCGCCAGCCCATCGCGTGGTGCAAATCGCCACGCGGCACCCATTGCCGTTAGCGTGCCCACGGCGATCACACCCGCCAACCAGGTGGGATAGGGGCGCGGGGCGCGTCGTCGTGCCTGCGCATGGCTCCACAAGCCAACGGCGCCGATCATCGCCAAGGGAGGCAGCAGCGGAATCGGATAGTGCTTGTGCTGCCACACGCTCTGCGACAGCACCACCAGGCCAGGAATCAACCAGCACGCGGCCAACCGCCAGGCCGGCGTGTGGAAGCGCCCCTGGCGCAGGCCACCGATCAGCCCCGCCACCACGGCCGGCGTCCAAGGCAACAGCAACATGGGCACGGTGTAAACATAAAACAAAGGTGGCTTCTCACCCCCGGTCATGCGCCCTCGAAATCGATCGAGATGGTGCATCAACCAATCGCCGGTGATCGTCGGGTTCGCCCAATAGGCGGCCAGAGGCCAGGCCAGTGCCAGGGTCAGAAACAGCGCCAACCCGGCGGGATCGCACAGCCGCCACAGCCCAGCCCGATCTTGGCTCCAGATCAGGTACAGACCAATCGCTGAGAAGATAAACACGGGCCCCAGCGGACCCTTGATGAGCATGGCCAGTCCGGCGCACAGATAGACCAGGCGTGCCTGCCACGCGCTGGGCGCCGCGCTACCCGCGTGTGTCACCCAACCCTGTGCAAACGCACACATCGCACCGGTCACGGCCGCGCACAACGGCATGTCGGCCTCGGCCAAGCGGGCCTGCATCAGCACATAGAACGAAGTGCACTGCAGCAATCCGGCCCACACGCCCACCCGGGCGCCATGCCAGCGCGCGGCCAGCGCAGCGATCATCCAGGCGACCGCCACGCCCGACGCGGCCGCCGGCAGCCGCACCACCCAGGGGCTTTCGGAACCCGTGACCGCCATCAGCAGGGCGATCGTCCAAGCCACGAGCGGTGGTTTGTCGTTAAAGGGAATGCCGGCGATCCGGGGAGTGAGCCAATCGCCGGTGGCCAGCATCTCGCGCGCCGGCTCGGCGAACATGACTTCGTGATGCGTCAGTACCCGCGCAGAACCCAAGCCCAAACCCAAGAGCGAGGCCGCGTACAACAACACGGTCGCCGTGCCCCAAGGCCCCAAGGCCGAGCTTGCCCCCGGCACTCGCAAGGACCGGCAGGGTATGGTTGCTTCGGCCGAACTTCCTGGCTGCGGCATGGTGCCACCCTGCATGTAGTGTGAATCCGGCCATCGCCCGCATCTTGGGGGCAACGTTCACACACGTTGGGCTTCGAGCGGCGGTGCCGGCGCCGAGCGCGGGTGGCTTTCTAGACCAAGGTGTCCGGGGAAATCGAGTCGAATCTGGGCCGGGTTTTTGGGGGCCA
>CAYSXM010000960.1:0-1884 GCA_964434905.1 uncultured Pirellulales bacterium
ATGTTCCACGATCCGAAACTCGAACGAGGTGCCGTGTGCAAACGATCGTGGGTCGCCACGCCAAGGTCGGCCCGGCGCGACCTGCGGCGGAATCCGACTGCCGCTCGGCAGCAAGCTCGGCAACCGATCGCCCAGCCAATAAGTGCGGGGGACATCGAACACGGTCATACCCACACGGGTGGTCATTAAGTTTTCCAGCCAACAGGGGGTAAGGCCTATTCCTCTTCCATCCGCTTGGCCACGCGAAACACCTCTTCCAAGGTGGTTATTCCTTGCATGGCTTTGGCAACACCGTCGTCGAAAAGTGTTTTCATGCCTTGAGCTACGGCGACGCGGCGAATTTCCTGGGTGGGTCGCCCCTGGAACGACATCTCGCGGACCTTGGTCGTCATGATCATCAATTCGTAGATTCCCAGCCGACCGCGAAACCCACCCTTTTGGCAGTTTCCACACCCTTTGCCGCGCGAAAAGTTAGCCTTGGCCGCCATCTCGGGCGTTATTCCCGCGGCGTCCAAGACCGACGCCGGAGGCATATATGGCTGCTTGCATTTCGGGCAAATGACCCGCACCAAACGCTGGGCCAACACCGCCACAATGCTACTAGCCACCAGATAGGAGGGGACTCCCATGTCGACCATGCGCGTAATAGCGCTGGGCGCATCGTTCGTATGTAGTGTACTAAAAACCAAGTGTCCTGTCAGAGATGCTTGAATGCCCATCTCCGCGGTCTCGGCATCGCGCATCTCTCCGACCAGGATCACATTAGGTGCCTGTCGCAACATCGAGCGGATGATGCGCGCGAAATCCAGCCCGATGTTATGCCGTACTTCGACCTGATTGATGCCCGGCAGGTAATATTCGACGGGGTCTTCGGCCGTAATGATTTTGCGGTCTGGGCGGTTTAGCTCGTTCAGCGCGGCATACAGGGTGGTGGTCTTTCCCGACCCCGTGGGGCCGGTTACCAGCATGATTCCGTTGGGGCGGCGGATCAGGTTCTTGAACTTGCGGAAGACTTCTTCCGACATGCCCAACTGGCGGACACCGACCTTGATGTTGTCCTTGTCGAGCAGCCGCATGACCACCGATTGGCCGTGATTTGTCGGTAGCACACTGACTCGAAGGTCAAGTTCCTTCCCCCCCGCCGCGATCTTGATCCGACCGTCTTGGGGGCGGCGCCGTTCGGCGATATCCATTTTCGACAAGATTTTGATGCGCGACAGCATGGCTCCCAGCAGGCGGCGGGGGGCCGCATCGCGCTCGATCAGCACGCCGTCGATGCGATACCGGACGCGTACCCGGTTCTCGAACGGCTCGATATGGATGTCCGAGGCGCGCAGCTGTACGGCTTCGCTTATAATCAGGTGGACCAGCCGCACAATGGGGGCCGCCGACTCGTCCAATTCTTCCTGCGCGGACTGCGATTCCTGGGTGGTTTCCGTGAAATCAATCGCCGTATCGGTGAACTCTTGCAGCATCGAGTCGGCGCTTTCGCCCTCGGTCTGCCCGTAATAGCGGTTGATGGCTTCTAAAATACTGTCGCGCGGTGCCAGCGCCACCCGCACCTCGGCATCGAGAATGAACCGCAGCTTGTCGAGCGTGGCGTAATCTTGCGGATCGCTGACAATGACCGTCAGCACGCCCTCTTCCTTCGACATGGGCAAGATGGCGTTTTCGCGGGCCACCGACTCGGGCACGAGTTCGACAATTGCCGGCGGTATGACCACTTCGCTCAAGTTGACATAGCTGAGCCCTTGGTCCTGCGCCACGGCGCGCATTACCTCTTCGCCCGTGGCGTATCCCAAGCGAATCAGTGAATCTTGCAGGGTCATGCCCGACGCGCGCGACATCTCCTGCGCTTCGACCAATTGGTCTTTGCTGATCACA
>CAYSXM010000961.1:0-1875 GCA_964434905.1 uncultured Pirellulales bacterium
TGGTGCCCGGGAGCAGCGACTCGAGCCAAGCCCCCCGAGAGACGATGGCGATGGGGCCGTGGGGAAGCCAGCCGGGCTTGGGCTGCCGGCCGGGGTCGTTTTCGAGTGTCTCGCCAGGCACGAACCGGGGCGACTCCTCGACGGCATCGGCGTGCGCCGCCAGGAACACTTGGCGATACACTTCGCCACGCAACGCGTCGATGACTACTTCCAGGCGCGCACCGCTGGCTTGCGGGGCGACGGTGGCGGCGATGGCCTCGGTGCTGGTAACCCCCTGCGCAGCGGCCCCCACGGCATAGGCCAGCGTTTTGGCGGTAGTCACCCCGATTCGCAAACCAGTAAACGAACCGGGGCCTGTGACCACCGCGACCAAATCCAGTTGGGTCGCCTGCCACCCCGCCTGGGCCAGCAGGTGGTCGATGGCGGGGGCCAAGGTGGAAATGCTACGTCGCAGCGGGTCGAGCTGAGCTTGAGCCAGAACCTGGTTGCCCTGTGCCAGGGCCACGCTGCCATGCTGGTCGATGGTTTCGATTGCTAAAATGCGCATCGCGGTTCGTCGGTTCCTGCCGGCAGGGGGGCAGCCCTTGACCCCTCAGCTTCGCTAACCTACACTCCCCATTCGAGTTGCGGCAACCCAACCAGCGCCGTTTAGCCGGTTGGCGTCCCTGCTCGTAGCGATCATGAACCGCGGGCTGACGCGATTTGCCGGCCACTGTCGCGGCGCGCGAACCCCCTCCGGCTTAGGCTGGATTATTCATGAACTTCGTCGCGAGAAGTCGAAGGTGTTGTGGCTGCAAGAAAAACCGTGATCGGGTGCCCCTGGCTTTGCCAGTGCTCTGGGGCGTATTAGTGAATGCGTAAGTCAGGGCCGATTGCAGTTTGACGCGGCCGACGCGACACGTTCGGTTCCGCAGCAGTAGGCTCCTGGATAATTCGGGCTTAGGCTGTGCCATTCCTTTCGGACTCAGACAGGCGCTCCCGCGTGAAGCGTGCTCTGATTAGCGACATCCACAGCAACCTCGAGGCCCTGGAAGAGGTCTTGGCGGACATCCGCGCGCAGCAGATTGAGGAAATCTACTGCCTGGGCGACATTATCGGCTATGGGCCCAACCCTCGAGAGTGCATCGATCGGATCATGGACTGCCAGGTCTGCCTGCTGGGAAACCATGACCAGGGGGCACTGTTCGATCCGGAAGGGTTTAATTCGGGCGCGGAGCGGGCAATTTTTTGGACACGTAGTCAGTTGGAGTCGACCAACGGCGACCTGGACAAGAACGCTCGAAGGTGGGATTTCCTGGGAGAACTGCCGCGCAATCGGCGTGAAGACGGTTACCTGTTCGTACACGGCTCGGCGCGCAACCCGTTGAATGAATATGTGTTCCCAGAGGATATTTACAACCAGCGCAAGATGGAAAAGATCTTCTCGCTGATCGAGAAGAACTGTTTCCAGGGGCATACCCATGTGCCGGGCGTGTTCACCCAGGCACTTCAATTTTATAGCCCCGAAGAAATCAACCACGAATACCGTCTGGGCGAACAGAAGATCATGGTCAACGTCGGTTCGGTTGGCCAGCCGCGCGACCTTGATCCACGTTCGTGCTACGTCGTTCTCGAAGACGATGTAGTGCGATTTCGCCGCGTGGAATACGACGTGGAAGCAACTCGGCGAAAGATTTACGACATTCCCGAACTCGATAATTTTCTCGGCGATCGCCTTCGCGAAGGGCGTTGAGCACGAGACCCTCGCCGAACGGCGCGCGGTAAGGCACGTGCCCTGCGGTTCCTGCGCTTTGGCAGCGATAGCTCATACCGCTCTGAGAGTTCCGCGAGCGGCCGCCTGACGATCGCGCGGGAGCGACATGCCGCGGGCCACGG
>CAYSXM010000962.1:0-1874 GCA_964434905.1 uncultured Pirellulales bacterium
CTGCGCGTACACCTCTGCGACGGCCACCCCAACCAGTTGGCCCACGCCCTGGCGGCTGAGGCACTCGACCGGTTCCTCACAGGCCGGAACATGTTGCCTAAGGATCGGTCGTCCGACGCGGCGCGCGCCAACGCACGGATCGCGCCCGTGTCGGACAATTAGTCAATCGGCAACTGCCCACTACAGTGCAATCCGCGGCGTGCCGTTGGCCGTGCTGCCTTCGCAGTTTCCGGCCACCTCGCCATTGGCCGGGTTATAGAACCAGCCGACCGGTTCACCGTCGTCGGTCAAGTTGTCGTCGGGCGATTCGGTGTGGGGGTGCGTCGACAGCTTGACTTCGCTGTTGCCATTGACGGGGTTGTCGAAGGCCACGATCGGCAAATAGGGCCCATAGCGAAATGTGGCGCTGGCAATCCCGTTGATATTCCCGGCCGCGTCGGTCGGGCGCAGCAGGTGCAACAGCGCGGTCGTTTTGTCGGTGGGGTTGGTCCAGCCAGGCGGGTGGCCGTTGTGCTGGGCCTTGAACAGTTCGATTTGCACGCGCAGCACTCGCAGCGATTGCGTCAGCGCCGCGTCCCGTGCTTCGGTGGTGCTCGACTGGAACTGCGACAACACCGCGCCACCCAGTATGGCCAGAATGACCACCACCAGCATCACCTCGACCAAGGTGAACCCTAGGCGCACCAGGCATGTGCGGCGTGCGACGTGTAGCGGTGAGGTGGGGTTCAAAGTCATCGAACAGAAACCAGGCAAAATGAGCGGCGGCTGGTCGCCGGCCCTGCGCCATCGCATCGATGCAATGACGCAGTCGCGTCGAATACTTCATCAGGCTGCTAGTAGGGACTTGCCCCCAAGGTTTCCAGCCCCAAGAGACGATGCCCACGCCGCGGGGCAATTCCAGTCTACGGCGCAACCCGTGCCTGTTCCGCAGGCGCCCCGCGGCTGGCACGCGATGGCGAACCCGGGGGCGACGCATCGGGTTGACTGGCCGGCGATTATGACGCCAGTCGCGCAGCCCGCGAATGTCGCTAGCTGCCGGAGCATCCGAATGGAACGATGGGTCTGGTTATACCGATTCTCGCCGGGTGGCAGCTTGATGTGCTGGTTGAGTTGGCCCGGCCGTGGCCGTAACAATGGTCGCTCGCCGCGGCAACCCTGGCTACGATAAAGATGGTCCCCGTGCGACGTGATGCGCCGCGCGTGACACGCGGCACGGGCTGGGCAGGAGGTTCGCGCCGGCCATTGCCGTCAGGCTCGCAGGGGATCTCCGCAAGATTGCTTTTCGTTCAGGAACGTTTCACTGAACCGTCGGCCGAGGGCGGCCGCTGGTTCGTTACCCAGCAGCAGGCATCATGCGCACGGCGCTTGTCACCGGTTCCGCGGGGCTGATTGGCGCTGAAGCCTGTCGGTTCTTGGCGGCCCGCGCTTTTCGCGTGTTGGGCATCGACAACGACTCGCGTCGCGGCTTCTTTGGCGAAGAAGCCAGCACCGCCGTGCAGCGGTTGGCGCTGGAGCAAACGCTACCAGACTACCGCCACCACGATTTCGACGTGCGCGACACAGCCCGGCTAGAGCAGCTCGTGGCGCAGGGGGCCGAGCATCTGGAACTGGTGATTCACGCCGCGGCCCAGCCCTCGCACGACTGGGCAGCCGGTGACCCCACCGCCGATTTCGCGATCAACGCCCAGGCCACGCTAGTTTTGTTGGAAGCGGTGCGACGGCATGCGCCGCAGGCGACGTTTGTCTTCATGTCGACCAACAAGGTGTATGGCGACCGTCCGAACCAACTGCCGACGATCGACGCCGGATCGCGCTGGGAACTGGTCCCCGACCAACCATTCGCCGCGCACGGCTTCGACGAAACCCTGTCGGTC
>CAYSXM010000963.1:0-1872 GCA_964434905.1 uncultured Pirellulales bacterium
CACGGCCAGAAGTAAGTTCGGCCATGGTCTGAATCACGGGAGGGCTTTCGCGGGCCCTCCCGTTTTTCGTGACATGGACAGTGTGGTGTCGGGTTGGGGTGGAAGGCGCTTTTTTTTCAGGGGTCGGGAATGCGAATCAAACATCTGTTGACCATGGCGGGGCTGTGCCTGTTGGGGCTGGCCGGGCCGGTGCTGGCCGCTACCAACCCACGCGACGCTTCGGCCGAATGCGTGAGCTGCCACGACGAGGAAGACCTGCCTGACAACAAGCTGGGTTCGCACGCGCCATTCACCCGCAAGCCGCCCATGGCGGCCGCGGCGCAGCAGCTGGCCCAGCGATCCATGGGTGACGCCAGCAACCCGCGCACGCCGACCTGTATCACCTGCCACGGACCCAGCCTCACCCACGTCAAGAAGCCTGAAGGTGCCAAGGAGCGCCCGGCCCCCGATCGGGTGTTCGGCAAGAAGACCACGCTCAGTGCCGAGCAACGCAGCGCCGTCTGCCAGGACTGCCACCAGAGCGATCCGAAGCAGATGCTCTGGACCGGCAGCCGCCACCAGACCGAAGACCTGGCCTGCAACAGCTGCCACAAGGTTCACACCAACAAGGACAAGGTGTTCTCCAAGATCGATCAGGCCGAGGTGTGTTTTGCCTGCCACAAGGCGCAACGGACCCAGATCAACCTGATCGCGCGCCACCCGATTCCCGAGGGCAAGATGACCTGCTCGGATTGCCACAACGTGCACGGATCGGTCGGACCGTCGCTGGCGAAGAAGGACACGACGAACGAAACCTGCTACACCTGCCACGCCGGCAAACGTGGGCCTTTTGTGAACCAGCACCAGCCGGTGGCGGAGAACTGCGCCAACTGCCACAACCCGCACGGCAGCGTGATTCCTGGCATGCTGGTTTCGCGCCCACCGATGTTGTGCCAGTCGTGCCACACGCCCCACGTGGCCGGCGGGGTGGGCGCCGTCGGGGGTCAGCCGGGCGTCTACACCCGAGCCCCCGGGCAGACCCAGCCCCTGATCACCAACATGAGCACCGGCAAGAACGTGGTCCAGTTCTGGCAGGGCCGCAGTTGCATGAACTGTCACACGCAGGTTCACGGGTCCAACAACCCGGCGGCGACCAACCCGACACCGTCGCTGCTGTCACGTTGAACCAGGGAGAGCAATCATGACCCGATTCCAATCCTCCTTTCCCTTCCGGCGCTCGCTTATTGCGATGGCTGTTTTCGCGGTAATGGCATCTGCCTACGCGCAGTCCGGCGACGACAAGAGCAAGGCCGACGAACCGAAGGCCGAAGCCAGCGAGGTCAAGTCCACCAACGCGTCCATAACCCTCGGCATCGGCGGCGTGGGTGGCGGCGCCGGCAACCGCACGATCTACAACCAGTACAACGCGCTGGGCCTGAACAACAACAATGCCGCGGCGGGGATTCTCGGTTTCGACTACAGCGTCCGCGATCCCGACGCGATGACCTTGTTCAAGTTCACCGGCTCGAACCTGCTGGACGATTCGCGCGAACTGGGCCTGAGCTGGTCGGAACCCGGCGAGTGGCGGCTCAAGGCGTCGTACGGTGAACTCGTCCATACCAGTCCCTATACCCTCAACACCGGCATCAACGGTTTGGGCTCGACGGCGCCCCAGGTGGTGTACCTGCCTGGCGGCGTGGGCAGCGGCTACAACACCCAGTTGCAGACCAAGCGCTCCAATGTGACCCTGGGTTTCAACAAGTGGATCTCCGACTCGCTGCAGTTCGAGGTGGACGTCAAGACCGAAAAGCAGGAAGGCACGCGGCCCTTCGGCATCGGATGGAACTGCCCGTCGCCGACGGCGCCAGGCTGTCAGGGCACCACCGGCATCGC
>CAYSXM010000964.1:0-1866 GCA_964434905.1 uncultured Pirellulales bacterium
TGGGATGACTATATCCCTCGCGGAGTCCGCCCACAAGATCCGGCCATCGGATCGCGGTACCAAGTAGCGAGAACCACGATTCACAATGTGACGGAGTTGGTGGGGCGCCCCACGCAATAGCACGATCTGGCCACGCACGGGCACGATCGGTAGTTGCAAGCCTTGCTGGGCGAGCAGCCTTGCGGTCCACGCGCCGGCTGTCAGGCAAACCCAGCCGGGCGAGTAAGCATGGTCTGGGGTTTCCACACGCACCACGCGCCCCCCGCTTGTATGCCAAGTGGTAACTGGCTGCTGCTCGACGATTTGGGCGCCCTGCCGCCGAATGGCAGCAGTAAGTGCCCGGAGATGCCAGGGATTTCGCAGTTGGGCTTCGTCGGGTGCCAGGCAGGTTGCCAGCGGGGGTTCCGTGGCGGCAGCCAGCAGCGGTTCGATGACGAACTGACCCGGCTGCCAGGCCAGCGGTTCCACGCGGATGTTGCGCGATTGCCACCAGGCCATTTGGGCGGTCAACAGTAAGCACTCCGTCTCGGTGCTTGCCCAATACAGTCCTCCGCAAACGCGGTAACCGGTTTCGATGCCCGTCGCCTCGACGAGTGCCCGTGCCCATGCGGCGTGCAGTCCGACACTGAGTCCATGCAATTGTTCATAGGGGTGGTCGTCCGGGCACAATCGCCCCGGTGGCAGAATACCGGCACCTGCCCAAGATGCCTCGCGTCCGACGAGCCCCTGATCGACCACCGTTACCCTGCGACCGCGACACCCCAATTCGTAGGCAAGCGAAAGGCCCATGACGCCGGCACCCACGATCAACACATCGGGGCTGGTGCTTTGAATGGTGGAAGCCATGGTTGGAAGAGTCGTAAAGCGAAATGGCCGATGCCGATCGGCTTGCAGGCGAAGCGGCACGGTACGAACCGCGCCGTGCGTACCGGCGCGACGTTGATCGAAACCGCGCGGCCCGGTCCCAGGGCAGTCAGCGCGGCGCCAACTGGGCCAGCCGAGATGCTAACCGGGCCAACTCACCGGGCGGCGCCTTGGCGATTTCGGCGACCAGCCGTTCCAGGTCGGCAGGCTCGTCGACATCGTACCAGGCGGGGAGAATGGCGTAAGGTATGCTCTGCGCTTGCGCGGCGGCAGTGGTTTGCGACCAGACGGCGGGCGTGCCCCAATCGATTGACGAAAACACCTCTGGCACCGCACCCCGAGCACCGATCAGGTAATATCCGCCGTCCTGGCTTGCGCCCAACACGAGCGCGTGCGTTTCCAAGGCGGCCCAGGCCGTCTCAAGATACTGCAAGGGAACGGAGGGACTGTCACTTCCCAACACCAACGCCCGGTTGCCAAGAGTTGCCACTGACTCGGCGAGTACCGCTGCGATCCGCGCCCCCAGGTCGCCGGGAACCTGTGGGGCCAGTTCCCAAGCGGCGCCCGCCACGTGTGCGAACTCTGCACGGCGATCAGGAGGCCAAAAGACCAGCGTTCGGCGATCGCCCTGATTCGACAACCTGCCCAGCAGGCATTCCAGCATGGCGCGGTGTATTTCGGCTGCCCGGCCAGGACCCCAGCGAGTGGCCAGCCGTGTCTTGGCCGCGCCGGGCTGCCAGTATTTCGCCAAGATCGCTAGATGCCGCATGCTTGCCTCGGCTCGAACACTGCATGAACCAGGTCGTTTGGAGTTGCACGGGGATGCGGTTTCCAAGATTAACCGCCAGGGGTTCACGCCGCGACTTGGTGACCAGGTGGGTTCGAGGCGGTTGGGGGATGAGGCAACCGACACGTCAGGTTCAGCACCTCAACCGTAGGATCATGAATCAGCCCTTTGTAGGTGCCTCAGCGGCGTTTTGGATGAGCTTTTCTTTGGGCCAG
>CAYSXM010000965.1:0-1864 GCA_964434905.1 uncultured Pirellulales bacterium
AGCGACCCCTGTCGGCGCTCGACCAAGTTGGGGGAATCAGCCGCCGCGGAATGTGATCTTGGCGGGCACAGCCACCGCGCGCGTGGCCAGCTCCGGCACGGCGCTCACGGCGCTTCGCGAATTGTCGGCATCGGTCGCGCAGGTGTCCGACTCAGCGGCGCAGGCCGCCAGCAAAGCGGGGCCAGCAGCGGAATCAGAGGCGAACGTGGAGCGCACAGGCTTTCCACGGCTGGTGGACGAGGTCGAGCGTGCACGGCTGCCGCGATCAGGTTGGGTGACGTGGGCTGCGACGTTGGCGGTGGTGGCAGCCGCGACGGCCGGCTATTCAGGCTCTGCCCGATCGGCCGCGGGGTGGCTGCGCGCGACGTGCCGGGTGGTGAAGATTTCCAAGCCCCACGGGCGGCGCGCACCGAGCACCCCTGGAAAGCGCTAGCGGTTGGCTCTGTTGGCTCCGTTGGCTCCGTACGCGCCGTACGCCGTGTGTACGGGAAGTGCGCGGGTTGTTTGCGCGCGGGGCAACGTGGCCGAATGCGGCTGCTGCGGAGGGGAATGGCCTGGGCGGGCTGGCCAAACGGCCTTCGAGAGACCCCTTTGCCGGGCCGCAATCGAAGCGCGCAACTGCCTTGCTAGCGTCACTGGGGAGTTCGCCGCGATCGTTCATGGCGAGCTCTTCCACCGACCGCTCGTTTCCCAGCCAAGGCAAAGCTAAAGATCAGGGCCGACCTGGGGGTGCGAGGTCGGCAATGGTCACTGCGTTTGGGAAGGCCCACTGCAGGAACAGACCAAGTAGCGCGTAGTGCACCAACAAGATCACGGCGGCCCAGACGGTTAACTGCAGGGGGGCAGTTAACCAAGCCCCGGCCGGGCTGTCTCGGAGCGTCCGATGGCGTACCTTACACCCAGTACCATCAGCCGCCCGAGATACCAGCGTGCATACCAAAGCATATGCATCGCGACGAACAACGTTCCCAGAATCACACCCACAATGGACAGGACAAGGAGTCCTTGCACGCCTGCTTGCTGCCCCTGATTTATTGTGGAACGTGTCGTTTGCTCGATGAGCTGTTGCCTGCCTTCCGCGGCTTCGTCGTCCCAAGGATCTTTCGTCTCGATCGCTTTCGGCGCGCCGTCGAGCAGATCCGAGGGATCGAGCAAGGGCTTAGTCCACAGCCATAACACCAAGTACACCACAAAGATGGCGTAGCCCACCAGAAAAACAACACTGAAGCGCAGTGCAAAGCCGCCCCAACTTACAATCCAATGCGCACAATCGTACGCGCCTAATGCCGACAGGGTGAACGCCGTGATCAACGTAAGTCGCGGCCATGCGTGGCGCGCGAGCCAGTCACCGGCGCGTGCCGTAAGTGCTTTGCGCATCTCTTCGGCATAGAAGGGCATAAACTCGTTGCGTGAACCATTGGACGAAGTGGAACCGTACGAGAAAACCAGGCCTTTTGTCCCACCCTGTCCAGAGTTGTCCACCTGTGGGGTGAACGAAAAGGGAAGAGGCGCCGGTGGGAGTCGAACCCACGATGGCGGATTTGCAATCCGCTGCCTTAGCCACTTGGCTACGGCGCCTGGGGGCGGCGCGGGGGCCGCGTCATGGCTGGGAATCGGGCAATGCCCCGTGCCATCGCACGGCGAGCTCGCGGCGGTTCGGCCAGCGCCAAGTTAGTGCTGCGATCGGCAACGTGGAATGCAGTACGAGCACTCGCGTCATTGCCTGGGCCATAGCTTAGGCCACCGCCTGCGCGGGGGTCAAGCCCGCCTGCTTTCGGCGTGTGGACCGCGCGTCGAGGCGAAGCACAGGGCGATTTCCGGCGCAGCCCCGGGAGATATGTCGCAGCGGCCAATGGATGTATTC
>CAYSXM010000966.1:0-1860 GCA_964434905.1 uncultured Pirellulales bacterium
AGCCCCGACATCGCGCAAGGCGTGAACGCCGACAACACCAAGGGCAAGGACATCGGCGCCGGCGATCAAGGCCTGATGTTTGGCTACGCCTCGAACGAAACGCCCGAGCTCATGCCGCTGCCGATCGCGCTGGCGCACCGGCTGACCAATCGGCTGACCGAGCTGCGCCGGCAAGGTGTCGTGAAATGGCTGCGCCCTGACAGCAAGAGCCAGGTGACCATCGAATACGACGACCACAAGCCGGTGCGGCTGCACACCGTGGTGGTTTCCACACAGCATGACCCCGATGTCACCCACCAGGAAATCCAAAAGACCGTGATCGACCAGGTGGTCAAACCCTGCTTGCCCGCCGGGCTCGATGCCCGCGACGTGATCTATCACGTGAACCCCACCGGGCGATTTGTGGTGGGCGGACCGCATGGCGATTGTGGGCTGACGGGCCGCAAGATCATTGTCGACACCTATGGCGGCTGGGGCCGGCATGGCGGCGGCGCCTTCAGTGGCAAAGACCCCACCAAGGTCGATCGCAGCGCGGCCTACATGGCGCGGCACGTGGCCAAGAACATCGTGGCTGCCAAGTTGGCGGATCGGTGCGAGGTGCAATTGGCCTATGCGATCGGCGTTTCGGAACCGGTCAGCGTGTATGTCGACACCGAAGGGACCAGTCGCCTGGACGACGCGCGATTGTGCGCACTGGTGCGCGAGCATTTCCCGCTGACACCTGGCAAGATTATCGAATACCTCGATCTGCGCCGTCCGATCTATCGGGCCACCGCGGCCGGTGGGCACTTTGGTCGCAGCGAGCCAGAGTTCACTTGGGAAAGCACCCGGGCGGCTGAGAAACTGGCCGCGGCAGCGCGATAGCACTCGGTCACGTTCGGCGACCACCGGTCTCGTTACAAGGTCCCAGGGCATGGAAGCCGGTCCCTTACCGACGTCGCGCTGGAGAGCACGTCGTGGCAGCTTGACCACTGGGTGGGCTGCTGGCGGGCCGGCGCGCGGTGCTTGTGCGACGGTAGCCGGTGGCCTTTTGTTGTTGACCGGATGCCTGCTGTTGCACGGACGAATTCTCGGCGACGTCCAGCCGCTGGGGCTGTCGGTTTGGAGTTTCGTTCTGGGGGTCGGGGTGGCGCTGGTGGCAGGCGTGGCGCGGCAGGGGCCGACCAGCCTGGCAACCCAAAAACGGCGCCTGCCAGGCTGGTGCGTTCCAGGGGGGCTCGCAATGTGGGCGTTTGCCCTGTTGCCCGAAAGTGGCGCCGGGCCGGCGCTGACCTGGCTCGTGCCCATCGCGACGGGCGAGTTGCTGGCCTGGCAACTTCGCCCGCTGGAGCACCAGTTCGATCTTTCGGCGCCCCCCAGGCTGGCGTTCGAAACACCTGCGGGACAGCGCCCCAGGGTGTTGGCCACGGACGATTTCGCGGACCATGCCGGTGGGGCCGCGGCCGGCGTCGAGGCAGAGTTCTTGGCTCCGGAAATTACCCAGAGAATTACCCGCGCTGTAGCTGCCGATGGGCAAGAAACCGTGGCGGGCTGCCTGCGTGTGGCGTTGGCCGCAGGGCAGCGCACGGCCTATGCACACGTGGGCTTCACTCCTCCATTGGCCGCTGTTCCGGAACTGGAGTTTGAACAGACCGCGGGGCCGAAAGCGCGGCTGCGGCTGGCCCAGGCTGCGGCGCACGGCTGCCGGCTGGATGTCAAATTGGTCGACGCCCCCTGCGAGGCTACGAGCCTGGTGATCGAATTCGCGGCCACGGCGTGCGGCCATGTGGTCGACGAGCCTCGGACCAGCGTCTCTTGAGCGCGCCGGACCATGCACTTCAAATAGGCCGAAAATCGTGACCTGAAGTGGTCGCGCCATCG
>CAYSXM010000967.1:0-1859 GCA_964434905.1 uncultured Pirellulales bacterium
TGCAACTGGCCGATTTGTTTCGCCGGGTACGCTCGCGGGGTGTTCGGACGGTGTTGGATATCGTGCTGCCCGGTCCCGGAGACCATTGGCCCCGGCTGGAACCGGTGTTGGCCGAGACCGACTTTTTTCTGCCCAACACCGACGAGGCACGCGCGCTAACCGGGCTGGCGGACCCCTTGCAGCAGGCACTACGATTTCGCGAAGCGGGTGTGCAAACGGCGGTGATTACCTGTGGAGGCGAAGGCACCATTCTGGTGTCCGAGGGCCAGCGGGTGCGGGCTGCCGCATATCCCGTCGAGTTTGTGGGTGGCACCGGCGCTGGCGACGCTTTCGACGCCGGCTACATTGCCGCACTACTAGCGGATCTGGACCCACTCGAATGTCTGCGCTGGGGCAGCGCGCTGGGAGCCAGTTGCGTGCGATCGGTGGGGGCGACCGAGGCGGTGTTTTCGCGGGCGGAACTGGAGCAATTCTTGTCGGGAAACATCCTCGACATTCGAGATGTATAGCACGGCAGCGGGGTGGGTGGTTCATCGGTGCGGCGTCGGCTCGGTAGGGAGTCTCCTGAAATGCGAATTGGTGTGTTGTGCAGCGGAGGCGACGCGCCGGGAATGAACGCGTGTATTCGCGCCGTGGTGCGTTCCGCACTGGTCGCCGGCCACGAAGTGGTGGGGATACTGCGCGGATACCAGGGGTTGCTCGACGGCGATTTTTACATCGCGCGCGACGGCTTGCCGAGGATGACCCTGCGCTGCGTGTCGAACATCATCGGACGCGGTGGAACCATATTGCAGAGCAGTCGTTGCCAGGAGTTTCGCACTTCAGAAGGGTTGCGGCGCGCGGTGGAGTCGCTGCGAACGCACCACATCGAGGCTTTGATTCCCATCGGTGGCGACGGCACGTTTCGCGGCGCCGTAGAACTGGCCAAGCACTGGTCGGGGCCCATCGTGGGGTGCCCAGGCACGATCGATAACGACCTGTGCGGAAGCGATTTCACCATCGGCTTCAGTACCGCGGTGGCCACGGCGGTCGAGTCGATTGACAAACTGCGCGACACGGCCGACAGCCACGAGATGCTGTTTCTGGTGGAAGTGATGGGCCGCCACAACGGCTACATCGCCTTGTATACGGCCCTAGGCGCCGGGGCCGAGGTGGTGTGTCTGCCCGAGACGCCGACCGATGTGTCCGCGATCATCGCCCAGATTTGCCTGCTCAAACAGCGAGGCAAAACGAGCATCATGCTCGTGGTAGCTGAAGGCGACGAATTTGGCGGTGCGCATCGGTTGCAAGCGGCCATGGTCGCCGCGGGCTGTCCCTACGAATCGCGAGTGCTGATCTTGGGCCACCTACAGCGGGGCGGTTCCCCCACGCCGGAAGATCGTCTGTTGGGCAGCCGGCTAGGAGAATTTGCCGTGCGCTCGGTACTGGCCAGGGCCACGGGGCAAATGGCAGGTGAAGTAGCAGGCCGGCTGGTTCTAACGCCTTTCGAGACGACCTTTGGCAGTCATCGCAACGTGCCCAGCGATTTGGTGGCGCTGTTGGAAACGATGGCCAACTGAAGGCCGCAATTCGCGGTGAATGCGGCGTGCGCTTCGAATCCTTCTGCCAGGCGCCGGCGATGCGTGCTCAGGGCCTTTGGGTTGCGCGTTTCTCTTCGGCCGCGCTGGCCCGGACATACAGCGGCGCCAATGAAAACACTTCTTGGCGCACTCCGCGTTGGTGCCGCCAGCCGGCCAGAGTGGCCACCACGGCCGCAGCGGGAGAGTGGTGAGAATCTACGCCGACCGTTACTCCGGCAGGCAATTGGCCCGAGAACAATTTCACCGCCGGACCACAAACCGTGGTGCCCGGGAGCAGCG
>CAYSXM010000968.1:0-1847 GCA_964434905.1 uncultured Pirellulales bacterium
AAGCAGGGTTCTTAGAGGTCAGTTGGTCGGCAGCGCGCAAGCCGTTGATCAGCACCAAATGCCTCTTGAATTCCTTGGCTCCCGGCTCTTGCTCGACATCCATTCCGGCAGTATTCGCCGGATCGAGCATCTCGCACAGCACCACCAGCGCTCGTGCGTCGCCGTGCCGCGCCAGACCCGCCGCGGCGTTGTATCGCACATCGGGATAAGCGTCGGTCAGCATCGCCGTCAACCGGTCGCCGGCCTCGGCACCCCCCAGCACTCCCAAGGCATAGGCCCCGGCGCTACGCAATTTGGGCTCTTCGTCTCTGGTCGCCTCGATCAGCACCGGCAACACCTGGCCAGGGGCGAGCGGGGCCACGGCCTGGACATTCGATGCCAACAACGCCACACCCTCGACCGCCGCCAAACGCACTCGCGGGGGACGGTTGCCGGAGCCTGCCTGCGCCGCCTGAACCAGCACCGGCAACCCCTCCGGGGTTTGGAATTCACCTAGCACTTTGCACAAGAAACCTTGCAACTTGATCGCTTCCTCGTCCTGAGCCCCCCGCTGAAGTTCCACAGTCAGAATCGAGGCCAACTCGGTCGCCAACGCACCGTCGCGCTTCATTTCCGGGCGCGCCGGGTTGCGCAGCGCATCGGCCAGGCTCGATGCCATTTGCCACCGTGAAACGTTTTCCCGACGCAACGCCTCGACATACTTGCGTGGGTCGTCGCCCATCTGGGCCAGCCAATTGAACGACACCCAAACCGCCACGATGATCGAAACAATTACCGCGGGAACCACGAATAACTGTAGAATGAAACCCGCGCTGGGTGGCTCAACACTGGGCAGCGCGTCGTCAGGCGACAGCGGCTGCCGTGAAAGTTCAGAATCTGGTTCCATCGGGGGGAGGTATCCTGGTTAGTCGGCCTTTTGGCACGACGGCATTCGCAGCGTTGAGTCTAGGAAGCCCCCCTGCGACGTCAACCCACGTTCCCCAGGCACCGCCAGATCACCATGCTGTTTTTCGAACGCACCCTGGGGGAACCACAAGCCAATGTATCCCTAGACGACGAACTGCTGCTGGCGGCGGAACAGGGTACAGGGCCCCAGCAGGTGTTAAGGCTGTGGGAACCGCCCCGACCGTTCGTAGTGCTGGGGAGATCGTCGTCGCCCGACGCCGAAGTCAACCTGCCGGTCTGCCAGCAACTCGATCTGCCGATTGTCCGCCGTTCGTCCGGCGGGGCCACCATTGTCACCGGCCCCGGCTGCCTGATGTATGCCCTGGTGCTCCCCTGGACGTCGTCGTCCGGGCGCCCGGCAATCGACCAATTGCACGGCCAGGTGCTCGATCGATTGGTCGGAGCGTTGGCCCCTTGCCTGCCAGGGGTAGCGCGCCAAGGCACCAGCGACCTGGTGTGGGCCGGTCGCAAATTTTCGGGAAATAGCCTGCGCATCTGCCGGCGCCATTTTCTTTACCACGGCACGCTGCTGTACGATTTCCCCCTCGAGTTGATCACGCGCTGCCTCCACACACCACTCCGCCAACCGGCCTACCGCGATGGCCGAACACACAGCGAATTCCTGGTCAATTGTTCGCTGTCGCGGGCCGGGCTGACTTCCGCCCTGGCGGCAGCCTGGAACGCGGTGCCGGCCACGGCGTGCACATGGGCGAACCGTCCCGGAACGCCATAACGCCAGGCGATCTAACCGGCGATCTAGTAGGCGTTGCGCTCGCGCAGCGCGCGCCAGACCGTGAGCCACAGAATTTTCAGGTCGAGGTACAGCGACCAGTTGGCGATGTAGTACAGATCGTACTCCAAGCGCCGGCGCAGCGACGTGTTGCCGCGCCAGCCGTGAACCT
>CAYSXM010000969.1:0-1845 GCA_964434905.1 uncultured Pirellulales bacterium
AGGTTGCCGGTGACATCGTACGACGAAGCCAACGGAGCCAAAAGTCCGTCGCCCGCGTCGGCAAACAGGCTGCCCGTGCCGCTGGGGGTGAACTTCAAGGCGGCGCTGTTCGATAGCGAGGCTACGGCCAATTCGCCATTGAAGGCACCGGTTTGCGCGGTGACCTGCGTATAGCCACGGGTCAGGCCGTCGACCGAACTGCGGGCGCTTAGCAAGACCTGGTTCTGCGCGTTGAATTGCCCGGCCGTGGGGGTAATTTGCACCGTGGTGGTGAACGACTGGCCCGGATTCAGCGTGGGCGTGACCGCTGGCGAGATCACGGTGCTCCAGGTGTTGTCTTCGGCAAACAGGTCGTAGGCGGCAGCCCCGCGACCGTTGTTGGTCACCGTCACCTGGTACGACAGTGGTTGCCCCGGCACCCCCAGTTGCGAAGCCAGGTTCGACGAGACGCCAATGCCCGAGGCCACGGTCGGCGCGACCAGCGGGTCGGCGGTCAGTGCTTCGGGGCCCCATACCAGGCGCCACAAGGTTTCGTCGTGTTGCAGGTAGAAATTGAAGAAGGTGGTCAGTTCGCGGCGCGTGACCTCGAGTTGATCCTCGCGCGAAATGCTGCCACCACAGGCCAGGATGTCCTCGAAGTAGCAGTGCGAACCCCCTTGAATGTAGTTGATTTGCTTGGGGGCCAGGCCGGCGTCGTACATCGGCTGTTGATGTTGATTGGCCGGAGCGATGATGTCGCTGGTGCCCGCCAACAGGTTGATGGGGGCGGTCACGTTCGCCATGGCGGCAATGGCCGAGGGGTTGGTGTTGGCGGCGGCCATGTTGGCCACGGCCTTGATTCGGCTATCCGACGCAGCCTCGAGAATGCTCGCTCCGCCCCCCATCGAATGGCCCGACAGGCCAAACGCGTTGACATTTACGTGATTGAAATAGGGAGAACTGGGCGTCGTGTTCTGTGCCTGGAAATAGTCGAGTGCTTGACGCATGTCGGTGGCAAAATTGGAATGGTTGGGCAACAGGCCTTGCTCCGTGCGCGGGGCGATGACCAGATAGCCGTGCGAGGCCAGGTGTTCGAGCGTGGAATCGTAGCTGTTCACGTTTTGCAAAAACCCATGCCCAAAACTGATGACCGGGTATTGGCCCCCTGTGGGATTGAACGTGGTGTTCGAACCGGCCGAGAGTGCGGGATAGAAAAACTTGGCCGGAAACGTACCGCCACCAGGGCGCGGCAGGTCGACTTCTTGAATGCCTACTGAGTAGGAACCAGGCAGCGCCAAGTCGGCAGCGCACAGCGGTGGAGCGGAACTTCCCCCCGCCGACATAGCCCAGAGCCAGGCCAGCACCAGGGAAAAAAGCCGAGCGGGGCAGACCAATGAACTTTTTGCGCGCCGCATGTTGCTGAGTGCTCCGCTGGATAGGAATTCACAACGCGTGATTTCGCCGCCGGCCGGCAGGAAACAATCTTTAACGGACTTGATTAGCCTACAAACGATCGAGTGCCGGGGGCAAGTTGCGATTTCGCCGAATTGCACGAAAACCGCGTTGCACGATTATGGACAAGGAGTCAATCACTGCCAGTTCTCGGGCTGGGCGTTCTGCCAGTGAGTGCCGCCGCGTGAGGAACAGCGCGGGTGCCGGCTTTGAGATTGCGGAAGTGACCCTTGGTGGCCGATACAACCTGTACAAATGCTATTGACTGTGAACGCGCGTACATTATAATTGCAACTGAGCCACCCGGCGGAGCGACGGGCGCCGCCAGGGGTAAACCAGCATATCGCCGCGTCCGTCGACCTTTGACGAATCCGAGGCAACTCCCGCTGCACTAGAAGTTGTTTGCCCCAAACC
>CAYSXM010000970.1:0-1841 GCA_964434905.1 uncultured Pirellulales bacterium
CCGATGTGTTTCAACACGACAATTCGGTACTGAGCCTGTTCAACGCCGACCACACGTTTGTCAACGAGCGGCTGGCAAAGTTCTACGGCATTCCGAATATTACTGGCCCACACTGGCGACGAGTGGACGGCGTGGGGCAATATGGCCGCGGCGGCATCTTGGCGCTGGCGTCCACACTGGCCAAGCAATCGGGGGCGTCGCGCACCAGCCCGATTTTGAGAGGGAACTGGGTTAGTGAATTCCTGTTGGGCGAGAAGCTGCCGCGCCCGCCGAAAGACGTGCCGATTCTGCCTGACGACGAAACCGCGACGGCAGATCTGTCCGTGAGGCAGCTCGTCATGCGACACACCAGCGACACGAAATGCTCGGGCTGCCACCTGAAGATCGATCCGTTCGGTTTTTCGCTCGAGGGCTACGACGCAATCGGGCGCCGCCGCGAAGTCGACCTGGCGAACCGACCGGTCGACACCAAAACCACGCTACCCGACGGCCAGTCCATCGACGGCCTGCCCGGCCTGCGACAGTACCTGATCGAAACCCGCCGCGACACCGTGGTGCGGCAATTCTGTCGTAAGCTACTAGGCTACGCGCTGGGGCGGGGCACACAACTTTCCGACGAACCGTTATTGACCGAAATGCAAACCCAACTAGCGAAGAAACAGTTTCGCTTTTCAGCCTTGGTCGAGGCGATTGTGTCGAGCCCACAGTTTCGGGAAATTCGCGGTCGAGATGCGCAAATGGCCGAGCGGTTGTAGCCCGAGTTGTTCCGGCACGCTTGGCCTTTTGCGGCGCGTTCAGGAATAATCCAGGCTGCTTTGCCCGGCAGACCGACTACAATGCGAGCGGAAGCTCACCCCCTAAAATATCGAGGTGAACGATGACGACTCATTACTTTTCGCGTCGGACTTTTCTGCGCGGCGTGGGCGTCTCGATGGCGTTGCCCTGGATGGAATCGCTCCGCGTGTGGGGCGACGAGAGCATTCCAGCCTCGAACCCTGGCAGCCAGGCCCCGGTTCGCCTGGCCGTGTTGTTTTCGGGCAACGGCTTTCATAGCAAAGAGTGGTGGGCCCAAGGAGCAGGCCCACAGATGGAACTCGGCCAGGTGCTGGCCCCCGTGGCCGACTTTCGCGAGAAGATGCTGTTCATCCGCGGCCTGTACAACGAGGAAGCCCTCAAGGGAAACATTCACAGTTCGCAAACGGGCAACCTGCTCTCTGGCGCGCCGTTGGCCTCGGGAGGAGAAATCCGCTCTGGCACGAGCGTCGATCAGATCGTCGCGCAGCGGCACGGCCACTCGACCAAGGTTTCGAGTTTGGTATTGGGCTGCGAGAAGTCGAACCCGTCGGTTCACAAGAATTATTCGATGCTTTACAGTTCGCACATCTCGTGGAGTTCGCCCACTACGCCGACTCCGCTGGAGCTGTATCCGGCGCTGGCCTTCGACCGGCTCTTCAAGGACGAAGTCGAGCGCGGCGACAAGAGCGTGTTAGACGCCGTGCTCGCCGACGCCACGAGCTTCCGCCTAAATATCAGTACTTCGGATCAACGCAAGCTCGACGAGTACCTGGACTCGGTCCGCGAGATCGAGCGCCGCATCGACCAGGCCGGCCAACAGGGAGAGTTGCAAGGCTGGCGCCCCACGCTCGACAAGCCAAATGTTCCACGGCCGCCAGACGGCATTCCCCAAAATCTGGCCGACCACATGCGGCTTATGTGCGACATTCTGGTGCTGGGTTTCCAGACCGACACCACCCGCGTGTGCACGCTCAAGCTGAACAACGATCATAGCGCGCTGCGATTCCCGCACCTTGGCGTCGACTACATGATTCACCACCTTTTGT
>CAYSXM010000971.1:0-1840 GCA_964434905.1 uncultured Pirellulales bacterium
GAGGGAAACCGCGTCATTCGGCGGCGGATTGCGCGGGTCGTACTGGTCGAGCCAGGTAATGGCGCTGGGCCGATGCGGATAGACGTGGACCAGTTTCCAGCGGTTCTTGCCAGCTTCCAATGCTGCCGCGAACTGCGGGTCGCGCTGGGCATGCAGGCCGGCCACTACATAGGTCGGAATCGGGCGACCTTGCAGGACCACCTCGCTCGTAGGAAGCGTTTGAACCGGTTCGACAATCTCTTCACCCGCGGCCCGCAATTGAAAGAACATCGCTGGCTCGCCGAAGACGTAGATAGCATGTGGGGTGTCGGCTGTGATTTCATTGCGAATTTGCCGGGCAATTTTGGCCAAATCGCGCCGATCACCCGTGACCTCTTTGTGCTGGACCGAAGATGTGAACAGAACATTGAGCCCGCAAATCATAAACATAAACAGAACCGCGCAACCCACACGCGCCAGGTGCGGTTTCCAGCCTGTGGGTGGGAGGACAATGGTGCTTTCCTTTTCCGCTGTCGAATCTGCGGCGGCAATTACCAAGGCCGTTCCCAGCCACGAACATACGAGCCACGGCAGCACGAGGCGGGGAAACGGCCAGTAGCAAGGCGTCGCCACGAACAGCCCGCCCCACCAGGCTGCCAACAGCGCCACCGCGTAGGCCTGCCGGCTGAGCTTTGCCGTCAATTTTGGCACTTGGTAAATCCCCCAGACGTGGCTTCCCAGGCCGACAAGTCCGCCAACCCCTGCCATCATAAATGGTGTGAAGGTTGCGGCCAGCAAGATCGGGCCAAGCATGACGCCATACGCCAGCCACCCAACTCGCCAGCGGCCGTTGACGCCAACCAACGCAGCCATGACGGAGGCAACACCGAAGCCGAGTATGGTTGTCAGTCCATGTTCCATCACGACAAATGCGGCAATCTGGCGGCTAGCCCCATCCAGCCAGCCGGAGAAGCCGACAACCGCTTTGGCGTGGTTCGCGGTGACGGCAGCGTATTCGCCCGGTGCGAGTGATAGGAAATAGGGACTCCAAGCGGCGACCGCGACGGCTGCGGTCACGGCAAAACAGCCGAGCCAGCTCAGCAGCTGTTTGCGATCCGGTTGCAGCAGCACATAGAGCACCGGCAATGCCGCCCCTTCAATGGCCAGCGGCAGCCAACCGTTGTACTTGGTCCACCAGGCCAGGCCCGTATAAAGCCCCGCCCCAATCGCCCAGCGATAATCGCCGGCAAACAGCGACCGGGCGATCGCATCAACGGCGAGCAAGATCCACAGCCCCAGCAGTACATCGGTCAATGCCGTGACGCTGTAAGCGATGTGATATTCGCTCAGTGCACACAAGGCGGCCGCTGCCAGACCTACGCTCGGCCCAAACCACGACCGGCCGAACCACCAGAGGGCGGCAATCGTTCCGCTGCCAGCCAAGAACCCTGGCAGCAAGGCCGCCAGATTCGGCGGCAGGCCCACGAGCATGCCCACCTCAATTAGCGCTGGCAAGAGCGGCGGGGCATACATCTCGCGGCGCGGATAAGCAAAATCGGGCGGGCCAAAATAGACATTCGAGGCATACACCCCTTCGTCAAAATGCTCGACCGCCGAGAGCGACACCGCGTACCCGCGCATTAATATCCCCACCGCCAGAATCAGCGCCAGCAACACCCATTCGCCGCGCGAAATCGGCTCGGCCCCGCTCGCTGCAGGCTGCGCTTTTTCAAACACCGGCTTAATCGGACGCACTTTCTTCAAGCGTGGCTCCTACACCAACCCGACGCGCCAGCGAGGGAATCCCTTATCAACACTAACCCGAAGCGTCAGCAAGGGATTCCCGATCAACACAAGCCCG
>CAYSXM010000972.1:0-1840 GCA_964434905.1 uncultured Pirellulales bacterium
AACCGATCGACTATCCTGGAAAGTACACCGCCAAAACGGCTATCTTGGGGGCCAACCCGGCCTGGCAAACGGCGCGGTTTACACAAGCCTGAAACTACGGGGCCAATCGGTACATGAGTGCTTCGGGTTCGCGTCTCGATCGTCTGGTTCCCGCGTCGCGCGCGCTGGCGTTGCTGACATTGCCTATCGCCTTGGCGCAGAGCGTCTTCTCGTTCTGGGGCCCGTTTCCGCGCCAGGTGGGGTACCAACTGACCGGACTCTGCCTGCTCTCGGCCCTGGCGGCCTTGCTGGCCGTCTGGCGGCCTGGCCGCATCACCGGGCTGCTGACGCTGGTCGGGGCCGGGGCCTTGGCGGTCGCCTTTTTTACGGTCGACTATCGACGCACTGTCTCGACCAGCTTTGTGCAAATCGAAAGTCTGATCCTGTGCAGCAACGCGGCACTAGCGGTTATGGCCTTGCTGTTGCTGGTACGGCTGGCACCTGCCAAGGCGCTCCTGGCTGGCGGTACGCTCGAACTGGCATTGGCCTTGGCGGTTTTGTTCCGAGGCGCGCCAGCGACCCCCTTCGCGCAATCGCCCGTGCCGGTTTGGGTCTATGAAACGGGTGGCGTCGATTCACAACCTGGTCGCGGTTACCTGGTGCGTCCTAACTCGAAGGCCAAAAGCTACTATCCCGATAACCCTCGCGGCTATTTCCAGGCGGTCGCCGATCTTCCACCTAGCCCTATCTTGCGTGGCATCCGCTTGGCCTGCATGCACGATGGTGCCGCCGCGCTGGTTCCCGTGGCCGATCTGCCGACCGTATTGCGGATCGAATTCACCAAGGCAGCGGCCGAGCGCCCCTGGGAAGTTCAGCTTTCACGGCGTGACCTACCCCTAACCCGGGGAGGAAAATACCAACTTTCGTTTCGCGCTCGGGCGGACAAGCCCCGTAATATCACCTGGACGGTTGTTCGCACCGACGGCCAGCGAGGTAACTATGCACCCTACACTGAAATGCAAATTTCCCACGTTTGGCAACAGTACAGCCAGCAGTTCACTTCGAATGAAGATGCCGAAAATGCCGAGCTGACGCTGAACCTGGCAGGCAGCGCCACGCCGATTGAGTTCGACCAGATCTCGCTATGCAAGGGCGAAACGGAATTGATGACCCTGGGCTTGCCTGGCCCCTACTACTTGTCCTACGACTACAACGCGTTGGGCTTTCGCGACCGCGACTACGAAATCCCGCGGCCTGCCGAAACTTTTCGCATCGTGGTGTTGGGAGATTCCGTGACCTTCGGCCAGGGAATCAAGGTCGAGGACGCGTTCACCGAACGCCTGGAAGTCGCGCTCGAGGCGCGCCGGCAGCGCGATCCCAGCCTGCCCCGCTTCGAGGTGATCAATTGCGCGCTCTGCGGCTACTCGACCGAAGAAGAACGCTTCTGTTACGAAACCTCGGCCCGCCAGTACCAGCCCCATCTGGTGCTGGTCGCGATGTACTCGAACGACACGCTGAAAACCACCGACCAGACCAGCCGCACTCGCGAGCGCTTCGGTGGCCTGCGCAGTCTAGGCCAGGCGATACAGTCTGCTGGTTCCACGACATTTGCCGACTGCATCGTGCAACTGCGCGAAATCCAGCGCGCCGCACAGGCCGACGGCGCGCGGACCGCGGCCATCTTGTTTCGCTACAGCGTTGATGAGCACTGGAAGCAACTGCTCGCCGCCGCGCGGCTGGGCCTGACCGATAACACGCTTCCCTGGTTCGATCTGGGCGAGCCCATTCTCGCAGCTCGCAAACACACCGAACTAACCGTCCACCCGCAAGATGGCCACCCCAACGAGATCGCGCACGCACT
>CAYSXM010000973.1:0-1839 GCA_964434905.1 uncultured Pirellulales bacterium
GAACTGATCGTCGGCCACGAGAACGCCGACACGCCATGCGGCAACGGCACGCCCTACGCTCGACTCATCGAGCGGCAAGGCAAGTTGTTGTTCATCGGCTGTGGGCTCGACCGTTGCACTCTGTTCCATACCCTGGAGGCGCAGGCGGGTGTCGGCTATCTGTTGATGGATCAGCCCGAGCGATTCTCGCTCGTCGACTACCAGGGCCAACGCCAGGAGCGACTGGTGTGGCGTCACCAGCCACGCATCGCGCGCCGTTTCGCCGAAACACTGCCAGAACTTGTTGAAAGGTCTTTGGCAAAAATCGGCCATCTTGGTCCGGCAAGTGCCATCTTGGTCGAATGCCGGCCGTTCGCCGAATACTCGCTTGCAAAACTGCAGGCCGACCCCCAGTGGCTGTTGTCTGCGACCAAGATCACGACCACTTAGGCTACGCGACTGTTTTCGGCGGACAGAAATCGGCAGAATGCACTGCAGGTTGACTGAAAAATTTTCCCGACCACGACGTTGCAGTCATTGTGCGTGCACTAGCTGGTTGCTAACCGGCCCAGTTGGCCACCTGGCCCGACCGCAGCGCCTGATTGCCTAGGTGGGCACCCCACACGGCCGCCACGCCAGCTTCAACTGGCGCGCGGGGGTCGTTCCGACTGCGAATCGATTCCAGCCAGTTGGCCAGGTGCAGCTTTTCGCCAGGTGGATCGAGGTAGAAATCGGACCCCCGCGCCCCTCGCCCAAGAATCTGCTCGCGAGGTTCCAGCTTCTTGCCGCGTTCGGGAATTAACTCGAAGCGGCCGCGGTCGAGGTACAGCGTGGCTTCGCTGCCCATCAGTTCGAGCATCGAGGCATTGCGGGCATTGCCGAACGTCCCTTCGAAATGCACTTGCAACTTCGCCTGCGGGTATTGCAGCAGCGTTTGAATGGTGTCGGGTGTTTCCCACACATCGGCGGCCTGAAACCAATCGCCGATGGTCGTGGCGCGTGCGGGGGGCGCCAGATCGAGAAACCAGTGGACGATATCCAGATGGTGGACCATCAGATCGGTCAGAATGCCGCCGCCGAAATCCCAAAACCAGCGCCAATTGCGGAACCGGTACTCGTCGAAGGGTTGTGCTCGAGCCGAGCCGAGGAAGAGCTTCCAGTCGACCGTGAGGGGATCAACGCCCAAGGCATTGCGCCGAATCTGGTCGCGGTTGCGGTTCCAGGTCAGGTGGGCCTTGTGGATGGTGCCGAGCGTGCCTGAAGCGACGATTTCCTTGGCTTCGAGAAACTGCGGCATGCTGCGCTGCTGCATTCCCACCTGGACCACGCGCTGGGTGCGGCGCACGGTTTCGACAACCGCCGGGCCTTCGCTCAAGTCGTGGGTCAGCGGTTTTTCCACGTACACATCTTTGCCGGCCTCGCAGGCGGCGCGTGTTAGCGGCGCGTGCCAGTGGTCGGGTGCGCCGATCAGCACAGCGTCGATGTCGGCGCGCTCGAGAATCTGACGATAGTCCTTGACGGCCACCGCGGCGCCGGGAGCCAGTTTTTGTGCGTCGGCCAGGTGCTTGTCCCAAACATCGCACACGGCAGCAATCTGCACGCCGGGCAGCTTTCCCAGCACGCTCATCAGCATCTGCGCGCGCCCCCCCGTGCCGATGCAACCGACCGAGATGGTCTCGTTGGCCGGGAAGCCGCGCGCGGTGGCCGAATAGCCGGCAGTGACCAGACCGCTGGCGGCGACCAGACCCAAGCGTTCCAGAAAATCACGGCGAGAGTGCGTCGGCATGGTGTTGCTCCACATCGAATCCGGGCAAGCCGGGTGAATTTGCGAGCCAGTGTGCGGGGAGCCCATTGCGGCCC
>CAYSXM010000974.1:0-1839 GCA_964434905.1 uncultured Pirellulales bacterium
GGCTGGGGAAGTTTTTGGTGGGCCTGCTACGCCAACTGCCAGACGAGGGTCCGCCAGGCAAGTCGTCGCACGAAGATGCGTTGCCTGGAAATCGGTAGGGAACTTCGGCCCCCTTGGGACGCACCGCCCGGGGGCAAGTAGCGTGGAAATTGGCCATCCACGGGACTATGCTGTGTTCAGATTCGGCGAGGGGGGCCAGGATGCCGAAGAGCGGCTCGCGGCGTTCGCAGGAGACTGGCCGCAGCGGTATTACTTCGAGCTGAATCTTGCCGGAGGGTGGACCAATGTTTTCCGGAATCGCATCCCGCTTGGCGCGCGCCGAGCCCACCCGGCCACGGCAAGCACGCCTGGAACCGCGGGAGGGCCGGCACCTGCTGGCGGTTTTTTCGGTGCTGAACACGCACGACGCTGGGGCCGGCTCGCTGCGCGAAGCGATCGCCGCGGCCAACGCGCAACCGGGCGGCGATCGCATCGAATTTGCGATCGTCTCGGGCGTGGGCGTGCAAACGATCGCGCTCGAATCGGCGCTGCCGACGGTGACCGAGCAGCTCACGATCGATGGCTATTCTCAGCCCGGCGCGGCGACCAATACGACCGCAGCCACGGCGGGGACCACGGCGACCATTGTGATTCGCCTGGACGGTACGGGCGCTGGCCCCGGTGCGAATGGCCTCGCGATCGACGCGTTGGGCGTGGTGGTCGAGGGACTGGCCATCGGCGGTTTCTCAGGTTATGGAATTTCGCTGGCGGGCAACTTCCACAGTGTGGCTGGAAACTTCGTCGGCATTGATCCCGATGGGAGCACGCCCCGACCAAACGGCGCCGGCGGCGTGTACCTGGTTAGCGGTGTCGCCAGCGGCATCGGTGGCGGCACGGCGGCCGCGCGCAACCTGATTTCAGGCAACGCGGGCGACGGCATCCGGCTCGAAGGGGCCGGCGCGGCCTATAACCTGGTGGCGGGCAATTTAGTGGGGACCAATGCGTCCGGGTCGGCGGCGGTTCCCAACAGTGGAGCAGGCATCGTGCTGGCCAACGGCGCCACGATGAACGTGGTGGGGCTGGCCTATGGCATGGTGCCCAACCTGGGCGAACGCAACGTCGTCTCGGGGAACACGGCCAGCGGCATTTTGCTCGATCACGCGGGCAGTTTGAATCACATCGACGGGAACCGCGTGGGAACCAATGCCGAGGGGTTGGCAGCCGTTCCCAATGGCAGCCTGGTGGGCGGCCATGCGGGGATCCACCTGGTGCAAACGTCGCAAACCATTCTGGGAATGCTTCACGCCGAGAGCGGGTACGCCGACCAAGGAAACCTGGTGTCGGGCAATCTTGGACCGGGCATCTGGCTGCAGGGGACCAGCGGCTGGACGACGCTCATGGCAAACCTGGTGGGGACCGATGCTACGGGGCTGGCCGCGCTGGGCAATACGGGCGTGGGCGTGCTCATCAGCGACGATGCCACGGGCGTGCTATTGGGCATGGGGTCCGGCACGGTCATCCAGGTGGCCGAGGGAAACGTAATCTCTGGCAACCTGGCGGGCGGAGTGCGGATTGTGGGCGCGGCGGGGCACGCAATTTCCGGCAACAAGATCGGCACCGACAAGCTGGGCTTGGCGGCGCTGCCGAACCTGGGCGACGGGATCGAGCTGACCGCCGGCACCAGCGAGATCGGAATCGGGTTGCCCTACCCGCTGACCGATGCACGGCTGGGCAACGTGCTCGCGGGCAACACCGGTGCCGGGGTCAGCGTGCAAGGAGACGATACGGAGTTGATTTCGATCGCGGGTAACTGGATCGGCACGAACGCCGAGAACGCGGCGGGACTCGGCAATGGGGGGG
>CAYSXM010000975.1:0-1839 GCA_964434905.1 uncultured Pirellulales bacterium
GGCGGTGGGGCTGCTCTTGTCAGTCGTGGGGCTAGTCTGGATGCAACAAGCGGCCGGCGCCGTCGACATGCCACTCGCAAATTCGACCACACGCGATCCTGGGTGACGGTTCCTTGACATTGCTCTCGTGGCGCTTTGCAACTACCGCTCCGCGCGGAGCCTGCCGCTGCAAACGCGATTGAATTCCCCCGTTGTTGGTGGGGGGGCGCCGGTCGCCTACCTGAAATCTCGAAATTGGCAGGGAGCCTATGTGCACTGGCGCAGGCGCAATTGCCCCAAACAATCGGTCTGCTAAACGGCCCCAGCAAGCCCAAACCTAGGGGTTGTCCCGGCATTCCGGGGGTGTCACCCCCCGAAACTTGACTCGACCGCAGTGCAACCTATGGATTGGGAGTGGGGTTTTTGCACAGGGACAAACAGCCCACACTAGTTGGCCCATGCAGTTTCAGAAACGCCTGGGTACCGGACCGATTTGGTCAGCGGTTTTTGACTCCAAGGAGCTGTGCTGATGTCTGCTGCGACTCTGGTAATGGTCATCTCCGCGCTGGTTATTTCGGCCATTGAACTGCTGGTGGGTTTCACGGCAGGCTGGATGGTCCGGGGCGAAAAGAAGGAACCGGAGGCCACGTCGGAGCCTACCCAGCCTAACGAACAAGAACTCCGCCGCGTGCAATCGGCGCTATTGGATATGCAGGGCGTGGCGGCTGGTGTCGCTGCCGATGTAGGCGAGCACTCGGCACGCGTCGAGCGAATCAGCCAGGATTTGAACGAATCGGCGGACGGTGCTTCGGTGGCCAAGGCGGTACGAGACATCGTGACGGCCAACGAGGCCTTGCAGAACCGCTTGGAAGAGGCTGAAAAACGCCTGGCCGAACAGGCAGAACAACTCAAGACCCAGGAAACGGCCGCCCTGACCGACCCCTTGACCGGTATCCGCAATCGTCGCGCATTCGATGCCGATCTGGAACGGCGCTTTGCCGAATGGTTCCGCTTGGGTACCCCCGTCTCGCTAATGATGATCGATGTGGACTTCTTCAAGAAATTCAACGACCAATATGGTCACCAGGCGGGCGACGAAGTGCTCAAGGGCATGGCCCGCACCTTTCAAAACACGGTTCGCGAGATCGACGTGGCGGCTCGCTATGGTGGCGAAGAGTTCGCCGTGATTATGCCCGGCACGCAACTCGAACAAGCCAAGATCGCCTGTGAGCGGGTGCGACAAGCGGCCGAAGCGGCTCGCTTTACCTCGGAGAATAAGGAACTCAAAGCGACCATTTCGATCGGCCTGAGCGAGGTGAACAACACCGACACGCTCGAATCGCTGATCAAGCGCGCCGACGATGCCCTGTACGCCGCCAAGAAAGGGGGGCGCAATCGCGCCTACCTGCACGACGGCCAGGAAACTCGACCGGTACTGGCTGCCGCGACCAAGGCGCCCACCGCCGAGGAATTGGAGGCCGAACGTCGCAAGTTTTGCCGCAAGCAACGCGTGGCCGCCTACGACGGCGGGGTGTTGCCCGCCATCGAATCGTTCCGCGAAGTGCAGTGCCAGGATATTTCAGTCGAGGGCTTCTCATTCCTGGCCCGCGAGGGTTTGAACCTCGATAACCTGGTGGTCGCCTTGGGGACCGCTCCGCACTACACGTTCATGGCCGCCGCCGTGGTCCGCACCGTGCCTGTGGCCGTCGAATACGGCGGAGGTTTCAAGGTCGAGTGCCGGTTCACGCACCGCTTTGCGTTGGATGAGAACGGCCAGCGCGTGGCCGTGCCGTTGGGCAGCGGCGAATTGGTAAACGTGTAGCAGCCCGTGGGGGCAAGGCCGGCCGGGCGAGTTACCCG
>CAYSXM010000976.1:0-1836 GCA_964434905.1 uncultured Pirellulales bacterium
TGCATCTCGTCGAGCAGCAGACGATAGTCGGTAAATTTCTTGGCGTGGGGGAAGCGCTTGGCCGCGGCATCGAGACGCTGCTCGTCGATGTCGCAGATGGCAACCACGTCGCCGTGATTCCCGGCATCGCCCGAGTCGCTCGAGCCTTTGCCGCCGACCCCAATGCAGGCAAAGCGGATGCGCTCGTTGGCCGCTTTGGGAAAGGCCAACTGCGAGCTACCTGCGACCCAGAAGCCCGCCCCCACGGCGGCCGATTGTTGAATGAATTTGCGTCGGTTAGTGCGACCAGCCATGAACAACGCTCCCTAGAAGGCGTGGTAAGTGTATGGAGTGTCGAGAGCGACTTTCCCCAAGCAGTCCGATACGATACTCTCCAGCCGGGCGGGGGGCAAATCGCGACCCCCCCGGGAGCGTGTTCGGCAACGGCGCCCAGTCGCGACCGCCAACCTTGCCGAGCCAGGATCTCGCGGAATTGGCCCTGCGCGGCCTGATTCCCAGCTAGGGGGCCTTGTGCCTGTCGCTATCTTGGGCACGTTGGATTGGTCATGATTTCTTCCAACTTCGACCGCGACGCACGGTTGTTTGGCCCGTTTCGCCGTGCGGGCTGGGGGGCCTGGTGGGTGCTGGTCGTCACCCCCTTGGTGGTCGACTACCTGCGCTGGCCGTGGTCGAATCTGCGCTTTGAAAGCGCCGTGCTGTGGTTCGTGGCCATCGCGCTGGGGGCCACGTTGTGGTGGTTTCGCCACCACAGCGTGCGGTTGCAAATCGCCATCGCGACCGGCGCGTGGACGTTGCTGGTGACCCTGGGCGTGGCCTACCGCGCGCCGACGCGGGGCGACGTGATGATGTTTACTCACCTGCCTGTGCGGTCGCGCCAGGGACCGCCACCGCCCACGCGCGTGTGGCTGGCACCCGACCACTGGATGGATGTCGCGCTGACCAACAACCGGCATCCCGAGTTTGGACATGCCGGCGCGGCCAACGCCACGGGGCGCGATCATCACGATGTACATTTCGATCTGGTTTATCATCACGACGCCGATGGTTTTCGGGTACTCAGCGCGCCCGAGGGTCCCGCGCCAACCGTCGAGATCGACGTGCTGGGTTGTTCGACCACCTACGGCATAGGTGTCGAGGTGGACCAAACCTACTTGGGGTGGCTGGCACGCACGGCCTGGCGCACGGCGCGGGTGCGGAACCTGGCGTATCAGGGCTATGGGCCGCACCATGCGGCGCGCGTGCTGGCGTGGCGGCTGGCCCAGTCGCCGGCGCCTCAGGCGGTTCTCTATGGTTGGATCTCCGAGCACGCGCCGCGGCTCGGCCTGCGCCGCAATATGTACACGCCCGAGGGCCATCGCTTTCCGCGGTATGTGCTGCGCGGTGACCGGTTGGAATATTTGGGATTGGCTGGAACCGACGATATTCCAAACCGTGTGGCGGCCGACATCGACCAGCAAGAGGCGCGGTTGTGCCTGGCCATCTTGCGATCGATGCGCGCGAGTTGCGCGGCGCGGGGGATACCGTTTGCGTTGCTGGTGCTCACTCGCGGACCAACCGACCGGGTTATTCCGGCGCTCGAGGCCGACTCCGATTTTCCGTTAGTCGATGTGAGTCGCGCAAGCGACGACTATTACGTGGGCGAGGGGCACCCCACGCCGCGCTGGCACCAGGCCGTGGCCGCCGAAATGGCTGCCTCGACGCGACTGACCGAGCTGCTGGGCCTGCCGCAGTTGCTGGCGCCCGGCGCCGTGACCCGACCGCGACCCTTGTGGCGGCTCGACTTGGTGCTAACCGACGTCGGACCGGCGCGTCTGACGGGCGATCTAGAAGGGCTCG
>CAYSXM010000977.1:0-1821 GCA_964434905.1 uncultured Pirellulales bacterium
TCACTGCGGCGCTGGATATCGGCAGCGGCATGGCGCGCCGCCCCTCACACGGTGCGTGGTGGGCCGCCCAGCACCGGCGGGTTGCCGAGCGCGCGGTGCGTTACGGAAAGCTGGCCCGAGTGCAGCCCTTCGTGCCAAGCAGCCGTCTGAAAAGCCGAACCGAAATCGGGCAAAAAGGCCGGTGCTCCGTGGGGCATCGGTCGGTTCAGGTCGTCCTCGGCCAACCGGTCCAAGATCGCCAACAGCACCGCGCGGCGCTGGTGCATGTAGTCCAGCACGTCGGCCGGGGGAGGGTAGCTGCCGGCGTCGGGCAGCGGGCTCGACCCCATGCCGAACCGTTCTTGCAGCGCGGGACGCCAGTCGGCCCGATCGGGTTCGATCAGCGAAATCAGGAAGTTGTCGACCACGCCCATATGCCCGGCGAACCACAGCGCGTGGTTGGCTTGAGGGTGGACCTGGTGAGTCCATTGGGCCGGAGTGTGGAAGGCGGCGAGCAATTGCTCGCTATAGTCGCGCGAGCGTTCCAACTGCTGACGCAACCGTTGCTTGACCTCCATCGCACACCTGCTATTGATTCCAGGGGCCATGGATTGACCCGCGCCGCGCTCGTTCGGATCGACAACCCAACGGACCCGTATCTCGTGGGCATTCACCAGGGAATTGGGCTTTGCGTCATCCTAGTTCGCCGGTCGCCCAGGTCGCAATGGTCTCAGGGGGCACCCTTGGGCGCCGGCCCGATGGTGAAGCTCGGCCCCCGGCTTTCCTGTGCATCCAGCTCGTGGCGCCAGCCCGGGTCGCGCATCGCCTCGGCACGCGTGACCGGCGCCGGATGCTGGTCGGGCGATTCGGGCAGCGTTTGATAAGTGGGGCGTATCCACGGGCGCTCGCAAGCGCAGCCGCACAGCCAGACACAGACCGCCAGCGTTGCCAGCCAATCGCGTCGCACTCGCATGGTTTCCTTTCCATACTGCGTGTCTTGCGGCGCGTGGCTTGGGCCGCGTTAGCCCGGATGATTCATGAACTTCGTCACGAGAAGTCGAACGTGTTGCGGCTGAAAGGAAAACCGCGATCGGCCCGCGCAGCGTATTGGTGAATACGTGAGCCAGGGCCGGTTGCGGTTTGACGCGACACGTTCGATTCCGCAGCAGAAGGCTCATGAAAAATTCGGAATTAGGGGAGCTTCTGGGTCACGAATCGCCGGGCAGCTTCCAGGGCTTCGGGCAAGCGCTCGGGCGCGCTGCCGCCGGCTTGGGCCATGTCGGTCCGACCGCCGCCACGTCCGCCGACCAACTGCGCGGCCACGCCTACCCACTCGTTGGCTTTGGTACCGCGTGCTTCAAGGTCGCGCGTGACCCCGGCCACGAGCACCACCTTGCCGTCGGCGCGGCTACCGAACAGGGTGGCGATGGAACCGACTTTTTGCCGCAGGCGATCGATCAGGTCGCGCATCTGTGGGGGATCGGCGCCTGGCAACTCGGCGACCACCACCCGGGTGTTGCCAAAGGTCATGGCGCCGGCCACCAGGTCATCGAGCGAGACCTCTTCGGCCTTCGTGCTGGCGGTTAGCTGCTTGCGCAGTTCGCGAACTTCCTTGGCCAGGGCGGCCACTCGGGCGGGTACATCGGCCAGGGGCGCCTTGAGCGCTGCGGCGGTTTCCGTGAGCCAGGCTTCTCCCTGCCGCACGCGAGCCAGCGCGGCAGCGCCGGTCTGCGCCGTGATACGGCGCACGCCCGACGAAACGCTCTCTTCACCTACAATTTTGAACAGCCCCACCTGACCACTGTTTTCCAGGTGCGTGCCGCCGCACAGTTCCTTGCTGTA
>CAYSXM010000978.1:0-1819 GCA_964434905.1 uncultured Pirellulales bacterium
GATCGGCGAGTTGACCGGTCGCACCGCCGCCGGCGCCATTGTCGAACTGATGGGCACCACGCGCCGCGTGTGGGCCGACTACTCGGGACACTATCAATTTGTCGGCGTGCCTTTGGCGATGGGTTCGAATCAATTCGACGTCCGCGCCTGGGACTTCGAGGGGAATGTCGGGTTTAGTGAATTCAACATTTCGCGAACGCCGCTCGAATTGGACGAATAACCGGCCCAAGCAAGTCACACTTTGCAACCACCTCGCCCGAGCCCGGACTATTCCTGAACTTCGTCGCGAGGAGTCACAGGTGTTGTGGCCGCCAGTTTTGTAAGGCAGGCCGTTGCCTGACGAGACGTAACTTCTTCATTCCCCCATCAACCTGTGCCATCGAACCCAGACACTCTGGGTGCCACTGGGCTTTGCCAGTGCTCTGGCTGCGTGCCCATCGAATTCGGGTCGCACCACGGCGGCCCATTCACACGACGAGCGGGCGCAACACATTGCGCGAGAGGCGCAGGGCGTTCTTCCGCTGTTCCAGGCTTCCCGCGAAGGCGTCGTCTTCTACCTCCACACAGACGGGGCCCTGGTAGCCTACATCGGTTAGCGCGGAGATGAAGCGGTTCCAGTTGACGTCGCCCAATCCGGGGCATTTGGGGGTGCTCCAGCCGAAACCCAGCATGCTTCGCTCATCGAGCACGTCGCGCTCGATGCGCATATCCTTGGCGTGCACGTGAAACAGCTTGTGGCGAAAATCGTGGATCGGCCGCAGATAGTCCATCTGCAACAATACCAGGTGCGAAGGGTCGTAGTTCAACCCCAAGTGGTCCGAAGGAATGCGCTCCCACATCCGCCGCCAGATGGCCGGCGAGTAGGCCAGGTTCTTGCCCGACGGCCATTCGTCCCAAGAAAACAACATCGGGCAATTCTCGATTCCCAGGAACACGTTGCGATCCTCGGCATAGCGCACCAGTTCGGGCCAGACTTCGGCAAAGCGGGCGAAATTCTGTTCGGTGTTCAGGCGGTGGTCGGCGCCGATGAACGTGTTGACGTGCCGCAGGCCCAACCGCCGCGCCGCGTCGATCACGTGGCGCAGGTGCGCGCGAGCGGTCTCGGCCTCTTCCACGTGGCCGCTGAGTGGATTCGGATAGTAGCCCAGCGCGGAGATGGCCACGCCATGACGGTCGCACAGCGCACGCACGTCGTCCGCTTGGGTCTGGGTAAAACCGGCACAATCGAGATGCGTGACGCCACCAAATTTGCGATCGGCGCCGCCGGTGGGCCAGCACATCACCTCGACCACGTCGTAATGCTCGGCCGCCGCGAAAGCCAGCACCTGGTCTAGCGACAGATCGGGCAGGATCGCGGAAACGAATCCGAGTTGCATGATTCAACCTCGCGAATCGAAAGGGCACTTCGTACGACAGCGCTCACCCGAGCTGCAGCCGCAGCAGGGCGACTGCGGTGCGGACCTGACAGATCGGTCAGTTCCGGTTTCTCTCCCCCGCAATTGTGGTTGGACTTCCGACAGAAACAAGTGGGGCACCGCCGTGACCGCCTAGTGGCGTTATAGACCGAGGCACGAACGCTCTTCGAATTGGTCGAACCTCAGCTCGGTCTTCTGGTCGTCGAAGCAGCGTACCACGCGCCACCTCGAGAAGGCCACGTGCAAGCGTTCCGTCACCGGCGTCCCGTGGAGGTGCTGCTCGACGCTCCGGGCCGGGGCACTGCCGGCCGTCAGACGCAGCATTGTGCGACCACGCCCCCGACCTCGCCAATGAAACGGGCGATCGGTCACGTAGGGCGCTTCCAACCAGCCCGTGAAAGTGC
>CAYSXM010000979.1:0-1815 GCA_964434905.1 uncultured Pirellulales bacterium
ACTGCCGGCCCAATTGCGGCGGATGATTGCCGACGCGAAGGCCGATGCCTTGGTGGAGAATTTTGCCGGCCAGTGGCTGCAACTGCGACTACTCGACAAGGCCACGCCCGACCCGGCGCGGTTTCCGCGGTACGACAGCGAGCTAGCCACGGCGATGCGCCAAGAAAGCGAACTGTTTTTCGCGCATATACTGCGGGGCAATCGCAGCCTGCTGGAATTGCTCGATGCGGACTACACGTTTGTCAACGAGCGGTTGGCGCGGCACTATGGCTTGGAACAAGTGGTGGGAGATGCATTTCGCCAGGTGCGGTGGCCCGACCGGCGCCGCGGTGGCGTGTTGACGCAAGGCAGCGTATTGGTGGTTACGTCGAACCCCACGCGCACCTCGCCGGTGAAGCGCGGCAAGTGGGTGTTGGAGCAATTGCTGGGGGCGCCACCTCCGCCCCCTCCACCCAACGTGCCGGAATTGAATACCGCCGCGCTGACAGGCACCACGCTGCGCCAGCGCATGGAGGAGCATCGGGCCAACCCGAGTTGTGCGGGGTGTCATGCGGTGATGGACCCCTTGGGGTTTGGTTTGGAGAATTTCGACGCCGTGGGCCAGTGGCGGGTGACAGACCAGGGGCTGCCGATCGATGCCACGGGGACGCTACCCAGCGGGGGCGGTTTTTCCGGTCCCAGCGAGTTGCGGGCCATTTTAATGGTCCGAAAAGACGAGTTTGTCCGGTCGTTGGCGGATAAGATGTTGACCTATGCCTTGGGCCGGGCGCTCGACGATCTAGACCAATGCGTGGTGGCCGATCTGGCCAGGCAAGTCGCAGCGGGCGGTTATCGCAGCGGCGATTTGATTGAGGCGGTGGTGGCCAGCGAGCCGTTTCAGTTGCGGCGCGGCCGTGATGTCGAAGGCGAGGGAGGTCCTAAAGAATGACGAACCAACCGACCTACAAGACCCTGTCGCGCCGCGGCGTGTTGCGAGGATTAGGCGCCGCCGTCTCGCTTCCTTGGCTCGAATCGTTGGCGCCGCGCACAGCCCGCGCCGCCACGGATTCCGCGGCCACAGCGCCCAATCGACTGGCCGTGCTGTATGTACCCAACGGCGTGCATCTGCCCGACTGGAAGCCTGCCACCACCGGCCCCGACTTCGCACTACCCTATTTGCTCGAGCCCTTGGCCAGCGTGCGGGGGCAGTTGTCGGTGCTCTCGGGCCTGGCGCTCGACAAAGCTCGGGCCAACGGCGACGGTGGCGGCGATCACGCCCGATCGTTGGCGGCGTTCCTGACCGCGCGGCAGGCGTTGAAAACCAACGGGGGCAATATTCGGGCAGGGGTCTCGGTCGATCAACTGGCTGCGGGCCAGGTGGGTCACCACACACGGCTGGCCTCCTTGGAACTGGGTTGTGAGAAGGGCTTGCAGTCGGGCAATTGCGATTCGGGCTATAGCTGCGCTTATTCAGCGAACATTGCCTGGCGCAACGAGTCGATGCCGATGGCCAAGGAGATCGACCCCAAGCTGGTATTCGAGCGGCTGTTCGCCTCGGAAGTTCCCGGCGAGGCGGCCGCTTCGCGTGCCCGGCGCCAGCGCTATCGGCAGAGCGTGCTCGACCTGGTGCTGGAAGATGCGAACACGCTGCGCGGCCAGATGGGCCGTCGCGATCAGCGCAAGCTCGATCAGTACCTCAATAGCGTGCGCGAGCTGGAGTTGCGCATCGGTCGCGAGGCGGTGAGTGGGGAAGTGCGCCCGGTGCCCGGCGCGGTCAAACCTGTGGGCATTCCCAAAAACTATGGCGCGCATATCCGGTTGATGTGCGATCTGGTG
>CAYSXM010000980.1:0-1815 GCA_964434905.1 uncultured Pirellulales bacterium
ACCAGGTGGCCAATTGCTACATGGGGCTGCGCGGTCTGATCAACTCGGGTGGAGAGTCGAAGGGGGCCGGCGACCTGGCCGAGGCGGTGCGCACCGCGGTCATCAACAAGCGGGCCGGCGGCATGGGGCTGATCAGCGGGCGCAAGGCGTTTCAACGCCCCTTGGCCGACGGCGCGCAGTTGCTGCAGAAAATTCAAGATGTGTATCTCGACCCCCAGGTAACGATCGCGTGAGCGTGCCGGAATCGTCGAAATTCGAGCACCTGGATTCCCCCGCGCCGGCGCCGCGACACGACCCCTATGCCGCCCTGCGCAATGCCAGCTTCCGGCGGTTCGTGGTAGGCAACACGCTGTTCGTGCTGGCCTATCAAATGCAAACCTTGGCCGTGGCGTGGGAGGTTTACGAACGCACCGGTTCGTCCTTCGCGCTGGGGTCGGTCGGGCTGATCGAGTTCTTGCCCGTGCTGTGTTTTGGCCTGGTGGCCGGACAAGCGGCCGACCGCTTCGATCGGCGGCGGATGCTGATGGCCTGCGTGGCGGTGGTCACCTGTGGCGCGCTGGGGCTGGCGCTCTCGACTCGGTTGGCCTGGCCGGTCGAGGCGCTGTATGGCTGCGTGTTCCTGATTGGCCTGGGCAGAGCGTTCCAGCAACCGACCAAGGCCGCGCTCTTGCCGCAGATCGTACCGCCCGAACAGTTTCCCAGCGCCGTCACCTGGGCGGCCAGCAGCTTCCATTTGGCCACCGTGGTAGGGCCGGGGCTGGGCGGCCTGCTGATCGCCTGGTGGGGTGGAACCGAGCGGGTCTATTTGCTCAACGCCGGGCTGGCACTGGTGTTCTTGCTGTTGCTGGTGGGCGTACGACACCGGGGCCATGTACCATCGACCGAGGCAATTACCTGGCGCTCGCTGGCGGCCGGGGCGGGGTTCATCTGGAAACAGCCGGCAATGTTTGGCGCCATCACGCTCGACCTGTTCGCCGTGCTGCTGGGCGGGGCCACGACGCTGTTGCCGATTTATGCCAAGGACCTGCTCGGCGTCGGCGCCGACGGTTTGGGGTGGCTGCGCGCGGCGCTCGGCATCGGCGCGCTGGCCATGGCGCTGTGGCTGGCGCACCGGCCGCCGCTGGCACACGCCGGCAGGGCCCTGTTATGGAGCGTGGCGGGTTTCGGCGTGGCGACCATCGTGTTTGGGCTGTCGCGGTCGTATGCGTTGTCGTTGGCCATGTTGTTCTTGACCGGTGCCCTGGACAATGTCAGCGTGGTGGTGCGCCAAACGCTGATTCAACTGCTCACACCTGACCAAATGCGGGGGCGCGTGGCGGCCGTGAACAGCATGTTCATCGGCGCCTCGAACGAGTTGGGAGGTTTTGAGTCGGGCCTGCTTGCGGCACTCTCCACGCCCACCATCTCGGTGGTGGCCGGCGGAGTGGGCACACTGGCCGTGGTACTGGCCGTGGCGCGCTGGCTGCCGGAAGTGGGGCGCTATGGCCGGCTAGGCGGACCCCCGGCCGGCTAGTGCTCCGTTGAATTCAAAAGGCTGCTAGTGCGCTGGGGTGCGGTGTGCAAGAATTGCCTTCTCGCAACCTCCGATGTCTTGGTCCACGCGTCCACGAGACGTGCGGCCGGTCCCAAGTTTCGGCTCTCCCCAGACACCCCGCACACAGTGAGACCACCGGTGACCATCCACGATCGGATAACGCAGGTTGGTCGACGGTGTACCTGGCTGCTAGCGCAGTGTCGATTGCTGCTAGCGCAGTGTCGATTGCTGCTAAGTAGACCTGCATTGGAGTTTTAGCGTCGTTGCGGGTGGTGGTAAAC
>CAYSXM010000981.1:0-1808 GCA_964434905.1 uncultured Pirellulales bacterium
TTGCCGTAGCCGGTTAGCCGCACCGGGTAATCGGGCGTGATGTCGATGCGCGCCACGCCGGCCACCAACGCGGGTGGCACGGGAGCGGCCTGCGCCGCAAGACAGGCAATCGCCAGCCAGGTAGCTGACAAGAGCAATTGGCGCCAGCCAGATGCGATGCGCGTCGCGACAAAATCCATGGCCAAGGTCTCCTCAAGTTGGAAGGCACATTCTAGCAGCCCGCGCATTGGCAAACTGGCAACCAGGCCAAAAAAACACCCCCCTGGTCGCGCCACCGAGCACTTGCATTCCAGGTCGAACGGTAACCGCGCTGGAGAAATTTTGATGAAACCGCCGGGTACCGCGGGACAAGTCGCGGGGCGATGTCCATAATGTCGCCTGGGGCCAACTCAGCGTTGTCTTAGTACGAATACGTGGCGCAGAGTTTTTCATGAAGAATGTCGCGCGCGACGCAGGGTCGAAGTTCCGGTTGGCGCTGGCCCCCCGGCACGCACAAGGGGTGTTCTTAGCGTGGGCCGCGCACCGGGCGGTGTGCCGTGGGTTGCTCTTGGTAACAATCGCACTGACCGCGGCACCGTGTGCCGTGGCGCAGTCAAAGGATGTGGAGCAGCCCACGTCCGCGGCGCCACGCTTGGTGCCGGACCAGTTGGTTCCCATGCCAGGCGAGACATCGCAGCCGGCGAATGCCGCACAGCGCGGCACCTGGCGAGCTGGAACCGCGCGGCGCGTGATCACGCCCGAGGGTCCGCTGTGGCTGGCCGGCTATGGCGGGCGCGATCGCCCTGCCGAGTCGACCTTGCACGACCTGTGGATCAAGGCGCTGGCCTTGGAAGATGCACAGGGAAACCGGGTGGTGCTGGTGACCAGCGACCTGTTGGGTTTTTCCCAGGTGATGGTTCAATCGCTGCACGAGCAACTGCGCGCCCGCACGGGCCTTGGACTGGGGCAGGTCATGCTCGCGGCGTCGCACACACATTGCGGCCCCGTGCTGCGCGAGTCGCTGTTGGACTATTACCCACTCGATGCCGCGCAACTGGCACGCATCGAAACGTATTCTCGCCGGCTCGAGGGCTGGATCGTCGACCTGGTGGTCGCGGCGCTGGCAGATCTGGCTCCGGCCGTGGTGGAAGTCGGCGGGGGGCACTGCACGTTCGCGGTGAATCGGCGCGCTAATCGCGAGGCCGATGTGCCCGAACTGTTGGCCCGCGGAGTGGCGCTGGCCGGACCGGTCGATCACCGTGTTCCGCTCTTGGTGGTGCGCGACCTGGCTGGCAAGTTGCGGGCGGTGACCTTTGGCTATGCCTGTCACAATACCACGCTCGATTTCTACCAGTGGTGCGGCGATTATGCGGGCTTCGCGCAATTGGAAATCGAACGGCAGCACCCGGGTGCGACGGCCCTGTTTCACGCGGGCTGCGGAGCGGATCAGAACCCGCTGCCGCGGCGCACGGTCGAGCGGTGCGCGGCCTATGGCCAGGCGCTGGCCAAGGCGGTGGAGGCGGGCTTGGCGGCGGGCACACGCGCGATCGAACCCGAGGTCGCCTGGGCTTGGCAACGCATCGATTTGCCATACGAGGCCGTGTTGACGCGTGAGGCGATTACACTGCACGAGAAGAATGACGGCATTCGTGGGCGATGGGCGCGGCGGTTGCTCGCGCGGCTGGCGGCAGGCGAGACGTTCGCGGCCAGTTATCCATACCCGATCCAAGCCTGGCGGCTGGGGCGCGATCAGCTTTGGATCAGCCTGGGGGGCGAGGCGGTGGTCGACTATGCCGATCGGGTCCGCGCTCAATGGGGTGAAGCCACCT
>CAYSXM010000982.1:0-1808 GCA_964434905.1 uncultured Pirellulales bacterium
TGAAAATCGAACCAAATAGAATCCAGGCCAGGGCCGGCCCCCAGCCGAACAACGAACCAGCCAGAATGGGCCCCACGATCGGCCCGGCTGCGGCGATGGCTGAAAAGTGTTGCCCCAACAGGAACTTCGCTTCCGTAGGCACGTAGTCGACATCGTCGCGCAACGTTGCTGCCGGCGTTTCAACACGCGGGTCGAGACGCAGCAGGCGTGCCAATAGCGCGCCATAGGTTAGGTAGGCCAAAGTCAGCACGACTGCCGAAGCGACCACAATAAGCACGAGCGACATATTGGGCGTTTTCCTTTCACCCCGAATTATTCTTGAGCCTTCTGCGGCAGAAACGAATGTGTCGTGCCTACCGCGTCGAACCGCAATCGCCCCTGACTCACGCATACACCAATACGCCCCAGGGCACTGGGCAAAGCCAGTGGCGCCAGATCACAGTTTTCCTGGCAGCCACAACATCTTCGATACCTCGCCACGAAGTTCATGAGCATGTCGTGGTCACGAGCAGCCTGCGGCCACATCGGGCGCGGACCGGCCGTCGACTGCTTGCGGCGGCCAGTTACCAGCCCGACAACTTGTGGGTCACGATACCCCAGCCTGCCGGCAGGTGCCAAACCCAATTGGCCTGCTCTGGCTGCCGGGGGGCCACGGAGAGAGACCCCCTCGCTATAATGCCCGCCAGCCGCGTCGGGCTTGGGCCGGCCCGGTGCGGCCGGTGAAAAGGACGGCCCCGACGAAATCACCAGCATAGGAGCAGCGCGTTGGCGGAACATGTGGTCATTATTGGCAGCGGTCCGGCCGGTTGGGCAGCGGCAATCTACACCGCTCGGGCGAATCTTCGGCCGTTGGTGTTCGAGGGTGCAATCACCGAGGAGAACCGGCTTCAGGGGACACTCCCGTTGGGCCAATTGGCGCTGACCACCGAGGTGGAAAACTACCCTGGTTTCCCGCATGGCAACCTCGAAGGTTTCTTGGACGCCGCGATCGGTGCCGAGCGCCGGCAGCTCATGCCACCGCACAGCGGACACGCGGTGTCGGGACCCGAATTGATGGAATTGATGCGGCAGCAGGCTTTGAATTTCGGTACTCGGATCGTGACCGACGATATCGCCCGCGTCGATTTTTCGAGGCGACCGTTTCGGTTGACGCCGCTCGAAGGCGCACCGATTGAGGCCCACGCGGTCATCGTGGCCACCGGCGCTCGGGCCAATTATCTTGGGCTTTCGTCGGAAGATCACTTCAAGAATCGCGGGGTTAGCGCTTGCGCAGTTTGCGACGGCGCGCTACCACGATTTCGCAATCGACCGCTGGTCGTGATTGGCGGTGGCGATTCGGCGGTGGAAGAGGCCACGTATCTGGCGAAGTTCGCCAGCCGAGTCTATCTGGTGCATCGCCGCGACCAACTGCGGGCTTCCAAGATCATGGCCCAACGTGCTCTGTCGCACGACAAGATCGAAGTGGTCTGGAACCACGCGCTCGACGAGGTGCTGGGGAGCGACGCGGCGGGCGTCACAGCCGTGAGGCTGAAAAGCACCGTCGACGGCCAGGTGCGCGACCAGGAAGCGGCGGGGCTGTTTCTAGCGATCGGCCATACGCCCAACACGGCCTTCCTGCAGGGTCAGTTGGAACTGACGGAAAAACAGTACATTCGCTGGACCACTTCGGCGCGAACGAATACCAGTGTCGACGGGGTGTTCGCGGCGGGGGACGTGGCAGACGACTACTATCGGCAGGCCATTACCGCGGCGGGTTCGGGCTGCATGGCGGCGCTCGACGCCGAACGCTGGCTGGCGGCGCAAGGCTT
>CAYSXM010000983.1:0-1807 GCA_964434905.1 uncultured Pirellulales bacterium
GAGCCACAAAGACCACTCCGCTGCCAGATTTTTACATCGGCGCGCATGCGGAAGTCGCCAGCCTCACATTGGTAACACGCGATCCCGTTCGATACCGCACCTACTTCCCGGCGGTTCTTCTGATCACCCCGTGAGGTGTTGATTTCGCCGGGTACCATGTCCACATCCTGCTGTGGTCGTGCTCAGACGATTCTGACACACACCAACTGCGGCCAGTGGGCAGGGTATGTGACATATCGCTTCAATTCTAGTCGACAATAGCAACATCAGTAACCACGTCATGCGTTCTTCGCAGGGATGTGCCATGGAGAGCTGTCTCAGCTCGACTTTGGCCCTCACAAGGCCTGTGTGAGGAGTTCCAGCAGCGTGCGTTTTTGTTGGGTTGTGAGTTTGTGAAAGGCGTTGCTGTGGCGGGGGCTTTCCAAAACCCAGTTGTGCCAGATTTGCCGACGGACCAGCGTGATGGCGTCGGAGAACGTCAACGTCGGCTTGGCACTGCCCGTCCAGGTCACCACCGGTTCTTTTCGCTCTTTCTCCGGCAGCTCGGCGAACCACAGCGCCACCAGCGTGTACAGACCGAACAGGCAGGGCTCGGCCCGCAGGATCGTGTGGGCGCAGCGACCGCGGGTAGTTTCCAGTCCGACGTGTTCGCGGACTTCTTCGAAGGTCACTTCGATCGCCCAACGGCCGGTGTAGGCTGCAATGATCTGGTGCGGCGTCAGTGTGATGTCGGTCGTGAAGAAATACTCGTCGCGATGCGTACCCGTCCGGTCTTCGACGAACACCCAGCGGACCGGTACCAGTCCCCTGCCGCTCTTGTACCAGTGTCCCGTGCCCGTCACGACGGCCACGTCCCGCCGACCGCCGCCGTACCACGAGACGTCCAGAGGCTGACGGCGGCTCGTCTGGGCCACGACCGCTTCCGGCGAACGCCGCTTGCGACCTTTCCCGCGCGGCCGACCCCTGGTGCCGGGCTGTCGCCTCGGCGGAGGATCGTACAGGTTGGCAGCCTTGTAGAACTTGCTGACCAGCGTCAGCCGCGGCTGTCGGGAAGCAAACCGCGCCAGGGTATGCGTGCCGTAGCCACCATCGCCAGCAAACAGGAATTTCCGCCGGGGAAACCACCGCAGGAGCACGCACAACAGTTGCCGCATGAGGTCGCAGGGGGTCTTGTGGCGACGCCCCTCCTTTCGATCCACTTCCGGAGAGCGGTACAGTGCGCACAACACCGGCAAGGCCCAGGGGCGACGCAGTCCCGGCAGTTGGACCTGAATGGCCAGCACCACCCATTTGTGCCCCCACCGCCAGGCCGTGTACGAGTGCGTCGAACGGACGGCGTCGCGATGCCGCGCTTTGCCATAGACCTTCTTTCCCGGATGCTGCGTGACCGTGTCGTCGCCGCAAATCGGGATCACGCCGCCCGGCAGAAAGCGATCGACCACCTGGCGAGCGAGAATCCGCGCCAGATTCCAACTCGACCAGCGCCGCCGCGACAGCACACGGTGATAGCTGCACCAGTGACCCTCGGCCAGCGCGCCGGCGATTCGCAGCAGCCGACAGACCGTGTGCCGACCGACGCAGACCAGGGCCGCGAACACCAACACCTGAAACCGCGGCCAGACCGATGCCGAAAACTCGGCCGACCAATCCTGGAAGACAGAGCGAACTCCCGGCGGTATCCTGACCATCGGAGCTTCCTTGCTCAGAAGGATTCAAGGCTTGTACACACCCTGAATCTAACCGCAAGGAGGCTCTTTGTGCTTCACCAGATCGCATGGATCAACCCACAAGAAGGGCCAAAGTCGAG
>CAYSXM010000984.1:0-1801 GCA_964434905.1 uncultured Pirellulales bacterium
GGGGGGTGGCGGGGGTGGCGGGGGGGGCGGTGGGGTGGGTGGTGGCGGTGGCGGCGGCTTTGGGGGCGGTGCCTTCAACGTGCCGGTGCCTGGAGGCGTTCGCGTTCCCGGCGGCAACCGGCCCATCGTGCCCGGCCTCACCCCTGGAGCGGGCGCTTTCAATATTCCAGCCGAAGCAACCCCCGTGGCCGGCGCGGCGAATTTTCGTGTCGAGGACACAACGCCGGTGGAACCGGCAGCCAACACAACGCCGGTGGAAGACGCTGCTGGCGCCAACGCGGCGCCGGGTACGGGGGCCGACGCAAACGTCGTTCCGCGCCCCGCGTCGGTGGCCGCAGCACGTGCTCCGAGTTTGGCCGACATCATTCGTATGGAAATCCCGACCGGTGCCGATCCGGAAGTGATCTGGAATGATTATTTGGCCCAGCATCGGCCCGATCCGTTGGTTCTGGCTGAAACGTCGCGCAGCCTGATGGTCAAGAAGGATTTCACTCAGACCATCGCTCTGATTCGCGCAGCGCTGCGCAATGGTCAACCCCAGCCCTGGATGTATGAGGGACTGGCCCTGGCGATGCAGGCGGGGGGCAAGACCACGCACGAGGTCGAGCGTGCGTTGTTGTCGGCGTTAGACTTCAACAACGGCGTGAACGACGTGATGTACGTGGCGGTTTACCTGGCCAGGGCGGGCGCCGATGCCAGGGCCTTGAAGCTTTTTCGCCAGGCATCGACCATGGCGCCGACGCGTCACGAACCGTTCATGCATGGCCTGCGCCTGGCCGAGCGCCTGCAAGACATTGACGGCATTTTGTGGGCCACCACGGGCGTCTTGAGCCAGGCCTGGCCCAAGGACAAAGGGGAAGTTTGGCAAGCTGCCTATCGCGTGGCCGAAACCACGCTAGCCGAATTGCGCACGTCGGGCCGCACCGCCGAGGCCGATGATTTTCAAGCGGCACTCGATGCGGCCTTGGTCCGCGACTGCGTGGCGGTAGTGTCTTGGACCGGCGAGGCGGATATTGATATCGCGGTGGAAGAGCCCACCGGGGGCGTGTGTTCGCTCCGTGCGCCCCGCACCACGGGTGGCGGCGTGATGCTGAGCGATGCCTTTGCCCGCGGTGGCAATCGCAGCGGGGCTGCCTACGAGGAGACCTACGTTTGCCCGCAAGGTTTTGCGGGAAACTATCGCCTGGTGTTGCGGCGCGTGTGGGGCAAGCCGGCGGCCGGCAAGGTGACGGTCGACGTCTATACCCACTACGGCAGCGACCAGGTCGTGCATGTCGGCCAACAGATTCCGCTGGGCGATGACCCGGCCATGGTGCTTTTCGATCTGGACCAGGGGCGTCGTCAAGAGTCGCTCGAGGATCACCAGATCGCTAACGCAGTCGCGCAACAGGTGCGGTTGAACCGGCAAATTCTCGGCCAGCAATTGGCTGCTGCCGGCAATCGCAATTCGGGCTCGTTATCGGATCTCGCGGTGTCGCGTGCAGGTCAGCAAAATGGCGCTAACTCACAGTTTCCGTTCTTCCGTGGCGCGGTGGGCTATGCGCCCGTGATCACCGTGCTGCCTGAAGGAGCCAGCATGACCGTGCTGCCCAGCGTGATCTCCGCCGATCGACGCTATGTCCGCATCAGCCCCACGCCGTTCTTCTCGGGCGTGGCGGAAGTCAATACGTTTAACTTTGCCACAGGTGGCAGCGGCCAATCGCGCGGCGGCACCGGTGGCCGCGGCGGCTCAGGCAGTGGAGGTGGCGTAGGCGGCGGCGGCATCGGCAGTGGGAGCGGTGGCGGCGGCGGTTTCGGTGGC
>CAYSXM010000985.1:0-1798 GCA_964434905.1 uncultured Pirellulales bacterium
CACCACCAGGGTGTCGGGCTGGGGGGCGTTGTCGCTGGCGAGAAACGTGGCTGCGGAAATCCAAGCCAGGGGCGCAGCGATCGAAATCTCCGTTGGCGAAAGTCCGGCCGCCTCGAGCGCGAACTGCTGCCCCACGCCCCAGCGCGACGACTTGCCATTGAAGCTCCACACGGCGAGCGCCCCCTCGGGGGCCTGCACCGCCGTGCCCAGGTCGTGCCAAGCCCAGTCGCCTTTGGCCAACAACTCGGCGGGCGTGCGACCATCGAACGTTCCCGGCACGGCCGGGCCTTGAATGAATAACTGCACGCGCGCGGCCAAGTCGGGGTCGTGTGGCTGGCGATAGCGCAGCGTGCGCTCGATGGTGTGAGGAATGACCGACACACCCACCACTTCGCCGGCCGGCACGGGGCTGGCGAGCAATCCGCAGCAAATGACCCAGGCGCACCAGCAACACCATCGCGACATGATTTTCCCCAGGACTTTTTTTCGTGGATTGTTCACTCGATCGCCCGCCGCCTGTGGCCGGCTGACCGATGACCGCGGGGCGAGCAGGCACGCGCAAACGGCCGTAAACCTCGCAAGTTGGTGTGCCTCGCCGGGCATTATGCGGCGACAAATTGTCCCACACCAGCCGCCCATCTGTGCTGGCCGGCCAGCGACAAGACCATGGCCAGCGGGGTCCGGCCAGCGGGGTCCAGCCACCGCGCGTCGCCTGGCAAGCAACGCCGCCCTGGCGCGGCGGTTCACGGCCGCGGATGGTCGCTCCAGCGTTTGCGCGAACCCTCGGCACGCACCAAGCCGGGCAGTTCCACTCCGTCGCGCACGATCGCATAGGAGTCGGCGCCGGCCACGCTGTCCCATTCCAACGTGGCCAGCCCGCGCGTGCGCGTGGCGGCCGACGCCGGCGATCGCTGCCCTTGAGGCCCCACGGCCACCAGAGCATAGTCGTGCGCGCCCGTGGCGTCGTCGCCGACCACGGTCGGTGCGGCCGGCGCCGCCACGTCGGCGGCGCGCAGTTTGCCGCCCCACAGTTGCAACACCTCGGATGCATAGGGCAACCCACCTCCGCCGTAGCCTCCACCTCCGAGCGACATCATCCCCTGGCCAATCAGCGCGTCGGTCAGTGGTTCCGAGTGACCCGGCCTAAACGTTTGCACGCGCAGCCGGCCAGGGTGGGTTTGGCCGTTCCACGCCTCTGGAGCAACTTCTGTCGGCTCCAGCCCCTCGCCTTGGATGATGGTCATCTGCCGCCAGGCGCCGGCGAGCCAGACGTTCCAAGAAATATGTCCCGGCGCCCGCCGCAGGCTGCCATCGCGTTCTAACGCGTGAAAACGATCGTCGAACGGGTCGTCGATTTCTCCCTTGATCAACCGGCTGCGAACCCACAGGCCACCGGGACCGTCGCCCAGCGAGCGGGCATAGACGCCGCGCGGAATCTGCTGTTCCTCGTAGCCTGCTTCCCACGGCCGACCGGTGTCGGACACGATCAGTTCTTGGCGCACGATCAACCGGTCGACCTCCAGCACCCGGGGGCCGGGCGGTTGCAGCTTGGTAACGGCCAAGGTCGCCAGCGCTGACAGCACGATGGTCACGAATCGCTCTTTCATCGGAGATCTCCTAAGGACAGGTGTCAGGAAGGCGAGCGGAGAAACGGGAGCAGTCCAGGCGCGGCACCCATTTGCGCCATTTGCCCCATTTGTTCGTAACAACCGTCTTGCTGCTAGCAATTCCCCACTTCGCTCCCGTCGCTAGGCCTGTTACAGACCGTCGAAACGACGCTGGTATCGATATCGCAAGT
>CAYSXM010000986.1:0-1798 GCA_964434905.1 uncultured Pirellulales bacterium
TTCAACGTCGGCGGCCCGCTGCTGTGGGCCTTTGGCCTGGGTTGGCAGTTCGGTGGCGCGGTGGCCCAGAGCAACCTGTCGGGGAGCCAAATCGTCACGCCCGACGCCACGATCGACACGCGACAGCAATACTTCTTTAGCGGTGGATTCTTTCGCCGAGTTCGCCGCATGGGCCCCCGGGGCGGAGGATTTCAGTATGGCGTGGTGGGCGATTACCTGAGCGACAACTACTACACCAATCACCGATTCGGACAAGTTCGCGGCGAATTCAGCATGGTCAGCCCCTTCAATCACGAGTTCGGGTTTTGGGGTGCCTTTGGAGGAAACGAGTCGACCGCGTTCTACCGCGTGTCGAGCACGGCCCCGCGAATTCGCGAAACGTGGCAACCACAATCGATTTACGCCTTCTTCTACCGGCGCTGCCTCACGGGCGGCGGTCAGGGACGGCTTTGGGGTGGCTTCACCGGCGACGGCGACGGCTTGTTTGGCGGCGACTATCGCATGCCGCTCTCGAACATTCTGGCTCTGGAAAGCAACTTCCAATACCTGATTCCACGCGAAGCACGCGGCGTCGATGGCTTCTCGCAGGAAGCGTGGAGCCTGAGCTGCAACCTGGTGTGGTACCCCGGTGCCACGGCCCGCTGTGTGAGCAAGAGCCGCTGGCGTCCGCTGATGCCGGTGGCCGACAACAGCACCTTCATTCTCGAACGCCTGAACGGTTCGGGTGTGGTAGTGCCGTAGTTCGGTTGGCCCGGTCCATGAGATCATCGCGTACGTAACCACACGGCCCGGCACGCCAGAACATGGCGCGCTGGGCCGGTTTCGTCTGGAGATCGGCCGCGCGCGCTACTTGAGCACATCGACCGACATGACAAGCACCAGTTGACGACCGGAGGCTGCCGTATCACTAGGTCCGGTATCCACGGCCAGCGTGCCCACCACCAGGGGCGATGCCAGCGGCAACCAAACGGTGGTCAACAACTGGTGCAGGGTGCCTGCCTGGCGATCGAGCGGTAGGTGGACCGATTCCCCCTCACCAGCCCCGGCGACAACTTCCATGTGCTCGGTCGACTCGTTCAGTTCCGACACGAAACTCTGGATGTCGACTACGGCGCCAGCGTCGTCTGACAACACGGTCGGCCGCACCTGTAGTACCACGCCCGACAGGGGCTGCGTAATCTGTGGCTGGTAGCCGGGCGCGCCGGCGCCGCCGACAACGGGAATGGCTCCTAAGAGCAGCGAGCGAGTCGAGCCCATGACCAAGCTCACGGTCTGGCTGGAAAAACAGACGATCTGGCTATCGAGGTGGGGTGCGTCGGCGGTCAACTGGCGCACACGATCCTCGCTCAAAGAGTCACCGAATGCCGCCATCTTGGAAACGGCATCCGCTTCGAGCGTGTACCAGCATGCGGTCACTCGCACCGTGCGCGACGCCGCGCCCGAGCTGCGCAGCGTGGTGAGTAGTTTTTCGATCTGTTCATGAACGACAATGGCCTGATTAATGACCAGCGCCCCGCGGAAGTATTCGATCGTACCTTTCCCGCCGACTTCTTCCCAAGTGTGGGGAGCAATTGAGGATGTCAACAGCTCAATCAGGCCGTCCTCGTCGTCGCGGCCGTCGTCGCCCTGGTGAATGATGGTCCCGCCGCCACCTCCGCCACCTCCACCGAACCCACCACCCATTCCGCCACAGCCACCACCGAACCCGCCACTTAATTGAGCCAACCGTTCGGGTGGACCGACAAATAGACCTCCTACGCCGCCGCCGCCGCCGACGCCGCCGCCGCCGCCGCCGCCC